>JAJPYK010000175.1 GCA_021205005.1 Paraprevotella sp.
TCTTTTTCGTAAATTTGCAGAATTAATAATATTCATGATTTCTATTGATTATATTTATGGAATTAACTCCATTGAAATACTTCGTCAAACTGGCCGAGGTGCTTTCGTTCACGGATGCTGCTAAGGAACTCTTCATCACGCAGAGCACACTATCGTTGAGCATAAAGCAGTTGGAGGAGGATCTGGGGGTTAGGCTGTTCGACCGGGTGGGGAAAAAAGTATATCTCACCGAAGCGGGGAAAGATTTTCTGGATCATTCGCGCAAGGCGATTGAAGAAGTGGAATATGGCATGCAACATCTGAAGGAGATGCAGCATGCTTATGCCGGTAAACTGAGGATCGGATTGATTTACAGCCTCTTCCCTCTGCTGAATATTTGCGTATTGGACTTTACGCGGACTTTTCCACGCGCGGAATTGTCGATCGTGTACTCGCATTCGGTGTTCGAGTTGGTGGAATTGATTAAGGCCAACAAGCTGGATTTTGCGATGAGCTACAATCCGTTGGAGAGGAACGCGCAGACGGACGCTACGGAGCATGCCTGTTTTCCGTTGTGCGTGATAGCGCATCGGAGCCATCCGGTAGCTATACGCAAACATATTTCCCTGTCGGATTTGAGCGGGTTCCCGCTCATTCTCTTGGATAAGGAACTCTATACCCGTAAGATCATTGACCGCATGCTCTTGCAATACAAGGTGAAAGTCAAACCGCAGATTGAAGTGAACAGCACGCCGCTGCTGCTGGAGATGATACGCACGGGGCATTGGATTTCCATCTTGTCGCAGGATGTCACCGTGAACAGTCCCGACTTGAAGGCTGTGCCCATCAAAGAGAAAGCGGAGATGATGCACGTCAGTCTGTTGTCTATGAGAGGAAAACGCAGGTCTGTCCTGGCGGAGAAATTCCTGGAGATATGGAAAGATGAGATTCAGAAATTGAAGGATCTGTATGTCAGGGGCACGGAAGAGGTTGCGGAGTTGTCGGAATAAAAAAGGTTATTCCGGCTTGGTTAGTCTGTAGAATCTTCGTATTTTTACATCGTTTTCATCGAAAATAAGCATGACTTTGAGAAAGATATTCTATATTCTGTTGGGAGGTGGTCTGGGGCTTTGTTTTTCCTGCAAAACCTCATCGCGCACGGCGCAGACCGAAACAAAGGAAAGGCCGCATTTGATTGGCGGGAGTTAGGACAGTCACGGGTGTCTGACGGCTGCGGGGTATACGTGGAGCGAGCTTCGCCGGGATTGCATCCGTATTTTTGTAGATGGCGTGAGTGTCTATGATCCTTCGTTGGATTCTTCTCTGACGTCCTATGCCGTGTTTGCCGCCGACAGCAGCAGGGTGGAAGTGTTCCGGCCTTCGCCTTTCAAAAATGAGATTCTCGACCGGATAGGAAACGGATGGGCGGGAAAGACTTGCCGTCTGACGACGGAGCATGGACATTGGGTGTTGCAGAATGCCGATTGACGCGAGACGAAGGAGACCTGCCCACAGGACTTTTGTATCGGGGACATTCCTTTTGTCGGGCTTCCGGAATAACGGATGAACAGGAGCGTAGGAAAAGGGCGGATCGTGACGTCGGTTTATCAAGATCCGCGACTTTCTGTATTTTCGGCATGAGAGCTCCGTCGGAGCCTTGCGGAGAATGTTTTTTCGTTCTGCGGAGAAAAATAAATCATTCGGCGCAGAAAAAATATTTTTCTTCAGCCGAATGATTTCAGGTCCTTTTTAAAGCTTTCCGCCTGTATCACGGAATTGAATCCTTGTGCGGAAACGTAAATAATTATGATGCGGGCATGTACGGACTACATGTTCCGTACGAAGGTGAGGAATCGGTTTAATCCCTCGGTAAGCCGGGCGCGTGGACACGCGATGTTCCAACGCATGAAGCCTTCTTCTTCCGCCCTGTACATGGCTCCTGCATTCAACCAGAGTTTGGCTTTCTCCTTCTGCAGTTTCTCCAGCTCTTCGGAGCTCTTGTGGAGTGCGGAGCAATCCATCCATACCAGATAAGTGCCCTCTAAGTCGGTAAGAGGGAACTCCGGCAGATGCTGCCGGCAGAAATCTTTCATATAGCGGTAGTTCCCTTCCAGATATTCCAGAAGTTGTATGAGCCATTCCTCTCCGTGATTATAGGCAGCGATGGCGGCTTCCACACCGAACGCATTCACGTCGCACACTTCATTGATGTTGACGGCGCGGCTGATGCGTGCGCGCATCTGCTCGTCGGCCGCTACGATACTGGCTATTTGTAGTCCTGCGATGTTGAAAGCCTTGCTGGGCGAGACGCAAGTGACGCTATGTTGCAGAAACGTGTCCGAGATGGAGGCGAAAGGGGTGTAGGGATGTCCTTCGTAAGTCAGTTCGCAATGGATCTCGTCGGCCACCACGGTCACTCCCTGACGGAGGCAGATTTCGCCCATGCGTTCCAATTCTTCTCTGGTCCATACCCTTCCGGCCGGATTGTGCGGATTGCACAGCAACATGAGTTTCACCCGGGGATCGGAGGCTTTTTTCTCCAGATCGTCGAAATCCATCCGGTAGGTGCTCCCCGTGCGGACCAGGGGGAGCTGACGATTTCGCAGCCATTGTTGCGGATGGAAGAGAAGAAACAATTGTAGACCGGCGTTTGCAGCAGAATCTTGTCGCCCGGAACGGTCATGGCTTTGATGATGGCCGACAAGGCTGGGACGACACTCGGGGTACAGATTACCCGTTCGCGGCGTATCGACCAACGGTGACGGCGGCTGAACCAGCGGTCCAATGCGGCATAGTAGTCGTCCGGGATGCGTACATATCCGAAGATGCCGTGTTCCGCACGACGTTTCAGGGCGTCGATAATGGCCGGAGCCGTACGGAAATCCATGTCGGCCACCCACATAGGCAGTACGTCGTCGTCTGCCGCGCTGTCCCATTTGACGGAACCGGTGTGCCGGCGTGGAATGATTTCATCGAAGTTATATTTCATATTTCCAGAATTGAGGGTTAATTTTTACGGGTTTCGAGGAGGCAGTCACCGGGAGCTTTGATATTTTGGTCGAGAATGATTTCGCCGAAGCTTTCGGCTGTGATACGTCCTGTTATAGGATTCTTGACGCTGTGCACCGGACTGTCTATCGTGGCTTGCACGCTGCTGTACTCAAAAGCCAGATTGCAGTCGTCGGTCATGGTACAATGCTCCATGACAAATCCGTGGGCGTAACACAACGGTTGTATGCCGGAAATTTTGCAGTTGACCAAACGCAGATGGTGGGAATGCCAGCCCAAATATTCTCCCGTAATTTCGGAGTCGTAGACAGTTACGTTTTCCGTATTCCAGAAGGCGTCTTTCGATTCGATGACGGCATGTCGTATTTCTACGTTTTTGCAGTATTGGAAAGAGTAGTTGCCTTGCTGGCGATAGTGTACGATGCGGATATTCTCGCTGTGCATGAACAAGTAATCGGCATTCCGCACTTCCACATCTTGCAGTTCTACGTCTTTACAGTGCCACAAGGTTTCCTGCGCATCGGCAAGCCGCACGCGGTCTAACCGGATGCCGTCCATCTCGCGGAACATCTTGGGGGCCTCCACGACGGTGTCCGTCATATGCAGGCCGCGTGAATACCACAAGGGCGCGCGTGCGCCTTCGGTAAACAGACAATGGTCCACACGAAAGCCGTCTACGTGCCAAAACGGGCATTTCCCTTCGAAGCGGCAGCGTAGAGCCTCGATATTTTTGCATACTTTCAAGGCGGACTCTCCTGCATGGACGGTCACATTTTCCAGACGGAGGTCTTGCGAAGCGAACAGGGGACGTTCGCCTCCGAACTCCTTATTTTTAATGATTTCCATACAGATAGTGTTTTGGGTCGTTATTCTTATTTTATTTATTGATGAGTTGTCGGGGGCAAAGATAAGCGTTTTCGGCCTCGCGTTCCGTAGACGGATTACGGGTCTTTTGCCCTCGATTACGTTTTATGCAGGTTCAAGTGAGCCAGCGTTTCCGTTCCAGACGGATCAAGAGGATGCAACCTCTGAAACAAAGTTCGATACACATGGCCAACCATACGCCTTTCAGTCCCATGGAAGGGGCGAGGGCGGCTGCCAACGTCAGTCGCACGCCCCAAATGCTGAAGAAGTTCATCAGGCTGGGCGCCAATGTCCTTCCTGTGCCCACGAAGACGCCGTAGGCGATGATGGATGCAGCAAACATCGGTTCGGCAAACGCTTCGATGCGCAACGCCATGACGCCTAACGAACGGATTTCGGTCACCGGCGTCATGATGCCGATGATTTGAGGTGCGGCTGCATACATGGCTGCACCCATTACTCCCATGATGACCATGCCGGTGTAGACCGTGATACGGGCAAAACGGCGGGTCAGGTCCTTTCGGTCGGCGCCCAAACTCTGGCCTACCAGTGTGGTTGCCGCATCGGCGATGCCGTACCCCGGCATGTAACATAGGCTTTCGGCCGTAATGGCAAACGCATTGGCCGCGATGGCAAAGATGCCGAGCGGGGCCACGATGACGGTCGTCATGATTTGTGCTCCGCAAATGACGCTGTGTTCCAGCCCCATCGGGAGGCTGATGCCGGCAGCTTTTTTCAGTGTGCACACAGTAGGACGGAAACTTTTGCGCCTGCCGGATAATTTGAGTTCGGGCGATTGCGTGCAAAGATAGACTGAAAGCAAAACGGCCGTGACCAGCTCGGCCGATACCGTACCCAGCGCAGCGCCTTCCACTCCGAAGCCGGCCCCGGGAATCTGTACGGATGATCCGAAGAGCACGACAGCACGCGAAGGGAAGATCAGGAAGAAGTTGAAGACCATATCCAGCAGGCACATCAGTATGTTGAGCATACTCGGCACGTGCATGTTGCCGCTGCATCGCAGCATGCCGCCTGACAGAAAGTTGAATTGCAGGGCCGGCAGGAACAGGGAATAGATCAGGAAATAACGGGAGGCATCGTGACGTATGGAAGGATCCCCGCCCAGCCAAACCGGTAATGACGGGCTGATCGAAGCTCCGATGGCAGCCAACGCTACGCTGAAAACCGTGACCGCCATGAACGATTGGCAGAGGACGGAACGCGCATGACGGTGGTAGCCCGCCCCGATGGCGTGAGCTACCTGTACGGAAAAGCCGGTGGAAACCGCTGCGCACAAGCCGGCGAACAGCTAGGTGGTGGTGGACATGAGGCCGATGGAGGCCGATGCTCCCGCACCGAGGCTGCCCACCATGGACGCGTCGATATACTGCATGGCGATGGACGACAGTTGTGCCATGATGGCCGGCAAGCTGAGCCGCAGGGTAAGCTGCATCTGTTGCCGCAATGTCATTGGCTGTCCTTCGCGGATTTGCAGTAAAAGTTGGCGGGTTTTATCTGAACTGATGATCCCCATGAGACCTATCGGATTTTAATGTTTCTGATTTTAATACGGGTACAAAGATACGGTGAAATGTGCAAATGGCCGGTATCTCGCTTACGGAGTTTTCAATTCGGATGATGGAAATGTGCGTGTTCCGGTTGTAATCTGCGGTCCGCCGTGGATTTTTGCCTTATTTTAGAGATAAAAAAGGCCTTGATAGTGAATAGGTTTGCCGCAAAATGACTAATTTTGTACCTGAATTTTAAATCAAAGAAAATGGATTTTTCAGAATTGGTGCGGAAAAGACAGAGCGACCGAAAATACGAGCCGCGTCCTGTCAGTCGTGAATGTGTGATGCAATGTCTGGAGGCGGCAAGACTGGCACCTTCGGCGTGCAATTCGCAACCCTGGAAATTCGTGGTTGTAGACGATGCTGATTTGCTGTCGAAGATGGGAGAGGCCGCTTCGGGTTTAGGCATGAACGGTTTTGCCAAAGAAGCTCCGGTCATCGTAGCCGTCGTATTGGAAAAGATGAATCTCACGGCATTCATTGGAAGCGTGATTAAAGATAAGGAATATTCCTTGCTCGATGTGGGCATTGCCGTGGAGCATTTTTGCCTGCAAGCCGCCGATTTGGGCCTGGGCACATGCATCATGGGATACTTAGACGAGAATAAAGTAAAGAAGCGCCTGGGTATCAAAGGCAAGCGCGTTCCGCTATAGATCTCCCTGGGGTATCCGGCCGGAGATACGCGGAAGAAGTCACGCAAACCGATGGACAAAATGAGCAGTTGGAATCAATATTAAGTCGAGAAAAATCATGCAGAATGTAAGAGCTAAAGGCTATGCTTACGGCATCGTAGCCTCGGTGAGTTACGGATTGAACCCGTTGTTTGCGCTGCCGCTTTTCGTTTCGGGTATTTTAGTGGACTCGGTGCTGTTCTACCGTTATGCATTTGCGTTGTTGTTGCTGGCCGTCACGATGAAGATCAAAGGGCAGTCCTTTGCTTTGAAACGTCAGGATATATTCCCGTTGGTACAGGCTGGATTGTTCTTTTTTTTCTCTTCCTTATTTCTGTTTCAGAGTTTCAACTATATGGATGCCGGCATTGCGTCTACGATTTTGTTTGTATATCCCGCTATCGTGGCGTTGACCATGGCCGTGTGTTTCAAAGAGAAGTTGGGCGTGGTGAAGATAGCTGCCATCGCTACGGCTTTTGTCGGAATTTCGATGCTTTATAAAGGAGAAGGAGGGGCTACGTTGAATTCTGTCGGAGTGCTGTATGTCCTGATGTCTTCTTTATCCTATGCATTGTATTTCGTGGGAGTCAACCGTTCTTCATTGAAAGAGATGCCCGGATTGAGATTGGGTTTCTATTCTGTTTTGTTCGGTACGTTGCTCTACGTGGTGCGCTTGCGCGGCGGCGTGGATTTGCAGGTACTTACGGAGGGGCGTCAATGGTTGTGTTCCGTTTGTCTGGCGTTGTTTCACACGTTACTGTCTCTGGTGACCATTGCGAAGTCCATCCGGTACATTGGGGCTATACCTACCGCTATTCTCGGGGCTTTGGAGCCGCTTACGGCATTGTGCGTAGGGATGGTGGTCTTCGGCGAGAGGCTGACTTTGCGTAATATAGGAGGGATATTGCTGATCCTTTTTGCGGTGACCTTGATTGTCGTGGGGCCTCGCGGATGGGAACGGGTCAAGTCGGCTTGGTGTAATCATCGGAAGATAGACTGACGGAGCGACCGTAAAGACGGATCCTGTTGCCGTCGGGGAGAAAGACGGCTTTTAGCTACGGACTTTACAGTAGCTGGAATCATAAAAATATACATCCGGAGAAACCCGGATTTTACTGCGCCGAACGATTTCCCGTTCGGCGCAGATTCTTTTTTCATTCTGCGGCAATCGATCCGTCTTTTTCCGCAGAACGGGACAAGAAGAAAAGGACGTTTTTGCTTCTTGTTGATAATGAGCGAAATAGCGAACCTGCCAAATCCTTTATTTTGTCGCTTGGAATGATGCTGAATCTTTTACATCCGATGGAGCCTGTTTGTCCGTTTGTATAGGATTTGCAGAGGGAGGTCCCTAAAAAAAAGCCCCGTTTGTGGAATTGATGTTCCGGCGAACGGGGGTATAGAGGAGAAGTATCGTGATAAGCTATCCTGCTTAATCTCTTTCCTTATGTCCTTCGGAAGTCCGGACCTGTTTCGGTTGTCCTTTGCATTGGATATCTCCGCTGCTGGATCTGTTTGTGGACAAGCTTTGTACGGCCTGGCATTCCACGGAACCGGTCTAGGCGGTTTGAGCATATACCGTGTCGGCCTTGAGGTCTGCGGCCTTCACATCGCCGCTGCTCAGCGATTGGTAATCGGCCACGCGACAGTTGCCGGACAGACAGACGTTTCCGCTCGAAAGCGTCTTTGCCGTGACTTTCTTGGCTGTCAAATCCTTGATACGGATATCTCCGCTGCTTTGGACCTGGGCCGAGATTCGGTTGCATGTGAATTTGTCGATGATGATGTCTCCGCTGCTTTGGGTGCAGACGTCGGCTTGTTTGCACACCATTCGGTCGAACTGAATATTGCCGCTGCTGAGTGTCTTGGCGTGTAGGGTATTGCAATCGAGCAGACGTCCATCGATATTTCCGCTACTGGAGGTACTGAAATTTACGTCTCCTTGGACTTTCAGATCGTTGGTCAGGATGATGTTACCCGAACTTAAGGTGTTGAGTTCACGGACGGGACGGGCCTTGACATACACTTTGCTCTTTTGGTTTCCGGAGAAGTGGATGTTTTGATGACGTTTCATGCCGACAATGAGCTTACCGTTCGAATCCACGTGCACGTCGATGTAGGGCAGGATATTGGCCGGAGCCTGGATTTGTACTTGGGTAGGACCGTTGTAAGGCGTGTAGATGACTTCGATGAACGAAAGCGTGGAGATGGCCTTGAAGTCGCCTACTTTGATTTTTTTTAGTCTGATAACCCTTACCGGATTCAATGACATTGGGAGACAGAACGTTATCTGTGCTGTTTTTTGCACACCCGCATAACGCGATGGTCACTGCAATCATAAAAAAATAATGGCTTCATTTGTTTTCTATTTTAAAGGTTGGATCGATTCGTTTCTGACTGAAGAAGAGCGGACAATGACAGGCCTTCCTTTGTAGCGGACTGTGCCCGTTCCGGTTGTGCCGACCGTCATCTTTTCGAGGGCCTGGCAAAAGATCGAGCCGGAAGATGTGACGGTGGCTGCTACCCGTGAGGCTTGTAAGTCCCCGGCCTGTATATCACCGCTGCCGGCGGCGACGTAGGTCGCGTTTTCGCAAGTCCCGGCCAACTTCAAACGGCCGCTTACGGCGGAAGTCGCGGTTACATCGGTCGCTTGGATCCGGTCGACTTGCAAACTTCCGTTTCCGTTCATTCGGGCCTCCAGTCTCGCGCATCTGACGTCGCCGGAAAGCTTGAGCGAGCCATTGTCCTGTACGTTAATGTTCAGGTTACGACAAACGATAGGCTGGTCGGTGTCGAACGTTTTCTCCCTGTTCGACACGATTTGCAGGTCCTGACAAGAGATGGGGCCGCATAAGATGTTTCCATTGACAGTGATGCGTACGTTGTCGTCGCTTTCTATTCCGCTTTTGATGATGAGTGCGCCTCGGCCTTCGTTACGGAAAGAAGTCATGGGCGGTGTCTTCAGTTCTATGCTGACCGGCATGTTGGAAGAGAGCTGGGGAAAATCTTTCATCCGGAGTTGGAACGTTCCGGCTGTGTCCGCGTAGGTCTCTATATAAGGCAGGATATTGTCCGGAGCCGTGAGTTCCGCACCGGTTGCGCCGGGTACGGGGATGTAGACAACGTCCATGGCCGCGGCGGATGTGACGAGACTGTGCAGGGGACCGGTGGCTATCTTGCGCGTTTCGTGATTCTTTCCGGGAACCAGTTCCACGGCCTTCACTGTCTTGATTTCCGTGACTTCGTACACACCTGCGTACTGGGCGGCAAAGCCTTCTTCAGTCGGACCCATGTTTTTCACCACGAGTTCGGCATAGACCGGGAAATAGTTCCGCACGCCTTGTGCAGCCTGGTCGTACTCTTGTTGCAGTTTTCCGGTCAGGTCCTCCACCCAATAGGCCGTCGTATCTCCGCAGGCTACGAACGAACATGCCTCGTGGCCGAGCACCAGTTCACCCTTCACCGTGAACAGAGAATCGTCCGTCAAGACGATGCTTTCAGGATCGAGCAATGAGCCTTTCCGGCTGAGGTCTACAAAAACAGCCTTGTCCGGACGATGGGCGTAGACTTCGAAATAACGTGTCCCGCTGCCGTCATCTCCCCAACCGTTGCAGAGGGCTGCGTAGGCTGTTTGCGCATGCGAATCCTTCAACCTGTCGGCATAATCGCCATCGGGTACCAATACGTAACGTGTTACACCCTTTCGGCGGCTTTTTTCCTTGCGGAATTTGCATGTTTCTGCGGCATTCCATTCCGGTAGGGCCTGCAAAAGAGGAAGGACATCCTCAATGTCTCCGTTTTTTAGAGGGAAGACTTTAAGGGTCATGTGGCGGGAACGGCCGTTGCTGTCGTTCCATTCCGTAAAGGCCTCTTCAAGCAGCGCGTCGGTAAGCATGCGGTGATGATTGTCGCGCTGGGCCCAAAATTTTAGTCCGGCTCCGGTCACGATTTCCCATCGGAAGCCCGGACGGGATTGTTCTGACGGGCGATCGGGAAAAATGGGTAAGTTACCTGCCGTGCGATTCATACATCCGTACAGCGACAAGAGGCATAGTAAGGTAAAGTTTTTAAATGAAAAGCGTACCATGGCGATTGGAGGCTAAGGTAAGTAATAATGAAAAGGGGCATTTCCCGTACCGCTTATCCGGTACGGGAGACGCTCCGTCACGTTTTTAACGTATGAACAACAGTTCGCGATATTTGGGCAGAGGCCACATCTCATCGTCCACGATCAGTTCGAGTTTGTCTACGTGATAACGTATGCTTTCCAGCATGGGGGCCACCGTATCATGGTAGGCTACCGCTTTTTCGCGTGCGTCTTCGATGCTGTTGGCCACTTTTCGGTTTTCCACTAACCGATGAACGTTTTCAGTGATGAAGACCGTGTGTGCCGAGATCTTTTCGATCAATTCCATGTTCTTTGCATTCAGGCGGGCGGCTGTCTCGGCAGGGTATACCTGAAGTACTTTGTGTACGTTGTCGATCAGCGCACTCTGGTAGCGCGTGGCCACGGGAATGATATGGTTCATGCACATGTCGCCGAAGATTCTCGCCTCGATTTGCACCTTTTTCACATAGGTTTCCCATTTGATTTCGTTGCGGGCCAGAATTTCGTTGCGCTGAAATACGTGCGTCGTTTCAAACATTCTCACGCAGCTTTCGTCCAAATAACGGTCGAAGATGACCGGACAACTGCATTCCGTATCCAGTCCGCGGCGTTGAGCTTCTTTTTGCCATTCTTCGGAATAACCGTTGCCGTCGAAATGAATAGGCTTACAGGTCTTGATGTCTTCGCGCAACACTTGGAGAATGGCTTTAGTCTTGTCCACTCCTTTCTCCATCAGGGCGTCCACCCGTGTCTTGAAGTTGATGAGCGCTTCGGCCATCGCTGCGTTGAGCACAATCATGGCGGCGGCGCAATTGGCTTGGGAACCTACGGCGCGGAATTCAAAACGATTGCCGGTAAAGGCGAAGGGAGAGGTGCGGTTACGGTCGGTATTGTCGATCAGCAGTTCCGGAATCTGGGGTATGTCGAGCTTCATGCCGTGTTTGCTGGCCACGTCGATCAGCTCGTCTTCGGTCGTATTTTCCAGATGGGCGAGGATGTCGCTCAATTGTTTTCCGAGGAACGATGAGATGATGGCCGGCGGAGCCTCATGTCCGCCCAGACGATGTGCGTTGGTGGCACTCATGATAGAGGCCTTGAGCAGACCGTTGTGACGGTAGACGGCCATAAGCGTTTCCACGATGAAAGTCACGAAGCGGAGGTTGTCCAGCGGGGTTTTGCCCGGACCGTGTAGAAGAATGCCGGTATCGGTGGACAGCGACCAGTTGTTGTGCTTGCCCGATCCGTTGATGCCGGCAAACGGTTTTTCATGCAACAGACAGCGGAAGCCGTGTTTGCGGGCGATCTTCTTCATGAGCGACATGAGCAGCATGTTGTGGTCTACTGCCAGGTTCGTCTCTTCGTAGATAGGGGCCAACTCGAATTGGTTGGGCGCCACTTCATTGTGTCGTGTCTTACAGGGAATGCCCAGTTCCAAGGCTTGAATTTCCAGGTCCTTCATGAATTCGGCCACTCGTTCGGGAATGGCACCGAAATAATGGTCGTCCATTTGCTGGTTTTTGGCCGACTCGTGGCCTGTCAGCGTGCGGCCTGTCATCAGCAGGTCGGGGCGGTCGGCATAGAGTTGTTCGTCCACGAGGAAATACTCTTGTTCCCAGCCCAGATTGGAGATGACCTTTTTCACCTCGGGGTAGAAGTAGTGGCATACGTCGGTCGCAGCCTTGTCCACCGCATGGAGAGCTTTTTTCAGCGGAGCTTTGTAGTCGAGAGCTTCACCGGTATAGGAGATGAAAATGGTAGGGATCATCAGCGTGTCGCCGATGACGAATACGGGAGAGGCGGGATCCCAGGCCGAATAGCCGCGGGCTTCGAAGGTGGAACGGATGCCGCCGTTGGGGAAAGAGGAGGCATCGGGTTCTTGTTGTATGAGCTGTTTGCCGGAAAACACCTCCACCATGCCGCCTTTTCCGTCTTGTTCGATGAAAGCGTCGTGTTTTTCGGCCGTGCCTTCGGTGAGCGGTTGAAACCAGTGCGTGCAGTGGGTCACGCCTAACTCCATGGCCCATTTCTTCATGCCGGCGGCCACGGCATCGGCTGTTTTCAAGTCGAGAGAAGCGCCGTTGTCGATTACGTCGCACATCTTGTTATAGACTTCCAACGGGAGATATTTGAACATCTTTTGCCGGGTGAACACGTGTTTGCCGAAGAATTCGGACGGTCTTTCTGCCGGAGCAGGTACTTCTACTGTTTTTTTCTTGAATGCTTCGCCTACTACTTCAAATCTTAATGAGGATGACATATGCTTATTTTATAAGGTTATTGACAGGGTTAGTCGATGAAACGGCGTGTGAGGGGGGCAAATTCTTCGATACGCCGGTCGCGGAGGAACGGCCACCAACGGCGTACGTTTTCCGAGCGTTCCAGATCTATCTCCACAACGAGGTTCTCTTCGTCCGTACGGCTGGCGCATGCGATGATCTCGCCTTGCGGTCCGGCCGCAAAACTGCTGCCCCAGAACTGTATGCCGCGGGTTTGTCCCGAAGGATCAGGTTCGTGACCTACTCGGTTTACGGCAATGACGGGAAGTCCGTTGGCTACGGCATGGCCGCGCTGCACCGTTGTCCAGGCTTCCCGTTGGCGTTGCTGTTCTTCGGGCGTATCGCTGCTTTCATAGCCGATGGCTGTGGGATAGATGAGCATTTCCGCCCCCTGAAGCGCCATCAGCCGTGCGCCTTCGGGATACCATTGGTCCCAACAGACCTGTACGCCCAGTTTGCCGATCGAAGTGGAGATGGGGTGAAAACCCAGGTCGCCGGGTGTGAAATAGAACTTTTCGTAGTAAGCCGGATCATCGGGAATGTGCATCTTTCGGTAAGTGCCGGCGATGGAACCGTCGGTATCGAACACCACGGCCGTATTGTGATAGAGTCCGGCGGCACGCTTTTCAAATAAAGACGTGACGAGCACGATGCCGAATTGACGGGCCAGTTCACCGAAAAATTCGGTGGAAGGGCCGGGGACGGGCTCGGCAAGATCGAAACATGCCGTGTCTGCCGTCTGGCAGAAGTACAGAGAATTGTGCAGTTCCTGCAACACGACGAGCTGAGCGCCTTGTCGCGA
>JAJPYK010000140.1:0-7570 GCA_021205005.1 Paraprevotella sp.
CGCGCCTTGAAGAACAGTCTGAAAGTATGCGCCAATAAAGGTTGGAGACGTTTCTGGTACGATTTACACGTAGCGGGAGGTATGTATGCCCTGATCTTTTTGTTGGCCATGGCATTGACGGGGTTGACATGGTCTTTCCCGTGGTATCGCACCGCTTTCTATAAAGTGTTCGGGGTGGAAGCCCAAGAGCGTCCGATGCACGGAGGGGAGCAGAAGGAACATGCGCGTGAAGAGGGTCGTCCGCAAAGAGACGGTGGACGGCATGACGGGCGTTCGGCCCGCGGCGACGGACAATCGGGAGCGTCACGCGGTGAGCATGGCAAAGGATTCGGCCGTGGAGACGGATTGCATAAGGAATCGTTCGGACACGGGGAACATCATTCGGCTTTTGCCCATTGGCAGGAGGTGTATGACCGGCTCATTCGAAAGAATCCCGATGTCAAGCAAATCCGTCTTTCCGACGGGAAAGCCAACGTTTTCGTGGAGTGTTTCGGAAATCAACGCGCTTCGGATGACTATACGTTCAATCCGGCCAACGGTGAGATTACAGGAGTGAGTCTCTATCGTGATCGAGATAAGTCCGACAAGATGCACGGCTGGATTTATGCCGTACATACCGGAAGCTGGGGCGGTATGCTGACGCGCATTCTCGCTTTCATTGCAGCCTTGATCGGCGCTTCTCTGCCGTTGACCGGTTATTATTTGTGGATTAAGAGATTGTTTCGGCGGCGGAAGTGATTTTTGAAAGCTTTTCCTCAAAGGATATGCACGGGCTGTCCCTCGGATACATGGAATAGAAAAATGGCCGTAGTTTATGGGGCAATTCATAAATTACGGCCGTTTCTGATGATGGGCTTAGTTAAAGGGACTTTCGTCAATCTACCTCACGGAGGTTGAACTTTCTGTCGAGCTTGAGGTCTACATCATTCGTGAGCTCGATTTCATAGTCGCGGGCGTCTTTTTCGATTTTGACTACTTTTTCGCCGGGAAACATCTCGTTCACATGCTTTTGAATGGCAGCCGGGACAAAGTAGGCGGGTATCTCCGATTTTTTGCCGTCCACTTCCGTCCAATTTCCTTGATTGTCGAAAGACACTTCCGTGCCGTTTACCAACTGTACGTCGTAGGTGTGGATTTAAACAGGTCCTTGTCGATCTTGATATAAGACACTTTTGTTTGGGCGAACTGTTTGTTCAGCAGAGTGCGTGCCGGTGCCGGAAGGTCGTTTATGTTGCGGCTGATTACGTCATTGTCTGCACACGCAGCGGTGGTGATGGCACATCCTAAAGCTAATACTGCAAGAATCTTCTTCATAATGATAAGTTTAAAAAGGGTTATAATGTTTTGTTGAGACAAAGTAACGACCTGAATCTGGAAAGATTTGGGATTCCTTGCTTCTGATTTCCCTTTTTAAAACTTTTAACATAAAGTGATAGCGCCCGTCGTAATGGTAAGAAATGTCTAAGGGAGACAAGGAGACGATGGAGTGGACGATGGAAAGTCCCAGTCCGGTGGACTCTTTATGCGGCCCGTTTCCCTTATAAAAGCGTTTGAAGATTTGTTGAGGGTCCAAGGGGTGAGGGCCGTCGTTGACGATTTCTATCCGGTCGGTCGCTATATGTATGTCCACGCGGCTGCGGTCCGGACTGTGTACAATGGCGTTTTTGATGAGGTTCATGAGGAGAGTATGGGCCAAATCGTCGTTCATCCGGACTGTGCAGACCCCATTTTCTTCCCATCCGTAAATCATTTGTTTGTCCTCATACAGATCCGAAAGAAGTTGCAGAATCCGGCGGGCATGGTCGTTTAAGTCCACTTTTTCCGTAGCCGCGAATTGTCTGTTTTGAATGCGGGAGAGCAGGAGCAGGGACTTGTTGAGTTGTACGGCGCGGCTCAGACTTTGAAATATGTCGTCGATATACTGGAGTTCCTCTTCGTTCAGGTTATCGTGTTCGGCCAGCAGTTCCAACTTTCCGCCTATGACGGCCAGCGGAGTTTGCAGTTCATGCGAGGCGTTTTCGATGAACTCTTTTTGTTCCCGATAGGCTTGTGTCGTCCGTTCGTGCATCGCAAGGGCGGCACGGTTTAGGGTGCGGAACTCTACGATGCGTGTCTGAGTGTCCAAAGGAGGTGCCGGACGTCCGGGCATGACCAGTTCGAGCCATTCCAGCAGTAGGTCGAGCGGACGGAATACGGACTTCAGGATGAGCCGCGTGCTGAAGATGATGCAGCACAGCAAGATGGCATAGAGCGCGATGAGATATTTGAAGATGGCGGCGATCAGGTCGTCACGCTCTAAAGTAGAGAAGTGCAGCTCAAGCTCATAGTATTTCAGATCGGTGGCTCTGAAACAGGATTTCATGACGCGGACGGGTTCATATTCATGTTCCGTTTCGATATATATCGTACTGTCGCAGTACCGGTCGCGATAACGGAGGGCCTCTTCGGTGGTGAGCGGACGGATGCGGTAGGTATGTACGATGGGGGCTTCAGTGTCGAGCAGGGTAGAGTCGGCCAGAATTCTTCCTACGATAATGTCGCGGTAGTTGTCCAGCGTGTCGTCCGTTTCGTTCTTGACTTCTCCGGTGAGGGTATAGTAGAAAAAAGTTCCCCATCCGCCCAATAGCAGGAACAGAAGTATCGAGAGGTTGAGGTGGGTGTATCGCAACAGTTTCATGGTATGCGTCAGAATTAAGGGGTGTCGAAGACCAATTTGTAGCCCAATCCGTAGACCGATTTGATTTCAGCCTGCGAACCGGCCGACTTCATCTTCTTGCGCAGATTCTTCACTTGCGAATAGATGAAGTCCAGACTGTCGGCCTGGTCGATGTGACAGCCCCAGACCGATTCGGCCAATGCCGTACGTTGGATAAGTCGGTTGGGGTTGCTGATGAAGTAATACAGCAGGTCGAATTCTTTCCGGTTGAGCGTAAGTTCCGCACCTTCTACGCAGACTTGCCGCGTATCGGGGTACAAAGTCAGGTTGCCCAATACGATGCTGGTATCGCCTCCGGCTTTCTTTCGTCGCAATAAGGACTTGATGCGGGCGTTGAGTTCGGCCAAATGGAACGGTTTGGCCAGGTAGTCGTCTGCTCCGAGATCCAGTCCCGCCACTTTGTCTTCCAGCGAATCTTTCGCCGAAATGATGATGACGCTTTCCTGTTTGCGCATCTTTTTGAGATGGGTCAGGACGGAAAGTCCGCTGCCGTCGGGCAGCATGATATCCAACAGGATACAATCGTAATCATAGTCGTTCACTTTCTCCATGGCCGCGGCATAATTCTCGGCACATTCCACCATGAACTTTTCCCGTATCAAGTAGTCCCTGACCGTCTCTCTCAGTTCCCGTTCGTCTTCGATCAACAGTATCTTCATGACGTGTCCGATTAGAGGTCCGAGGAAGCGTTCTCCCTGTTTCCCGTACGGGAGGCGGTCGGAGAGAATGTGTTTCGCACTTCTTCCCAATTGTCGCACAGGGCTTGCATGGACGGGAAGAGCAGGTCGGCTCCGGCATCGAGCAATACTTGGTCGGGGAGCGAACAGGTATTGACCGCTATCGTGAACAGGTTGGCGGCTGTGCCGGCCTGCACGCCCAACGGCGCGTTTTCCACCACGATGCCCTCCCAGGGCCGGATGCCGGCCTTCTGCATGCCCATAAGATAAGGCTCGGGATTCGGTTTGCCGTATTTCACGTCGAAGCTGGTCACCATGAGTTCTTTGCGGAAAATGCCGGGAAAATTATGTTCCAACCGGTCGATCAGGCAGACTTGTCCCGAACCGGTAACAACCATCGGCGTGAATCCGTCGGCGTTCACTTTCTTCAGCAGGGCGTAGGCGCCCGGCATTTGCGGAGCTTCCGGACACTGGTTGAACAGTTCCGATTTGGCTTTGTATATGGCTTGTTTTTCCTCCTCCGTGGCGTCGCGTCCCCAGTAGCGTTGCGCCAACAGGTTGATGGTACCGCCTCCGGTGCGTCCCTCGTGCATATAGGCTTCCTCGGGCGTCATGTGCAGGCCGAACCGGCTCACCGAGTGGCTCCAGGCATAGGCATGATTGGGCATGGAGTCGAATAATACGCCGTCCATATCAAAGAGCACGGCTTTGAGGCATGACGCCTCAAAGCCGTGTTTTTTCAAGTATCTTTCTTTTTCTTCTTCAAACATAGATATTACTTCTTTAAGCGTGCGCGGATGGCTTCACTTTCTTTTTCGTAACCCGGTTTGTTCAGCAGAGCGAACATATTCTTTTTATAGGCTTCTACTCCGGGTTGGTTAAAGGTGTTCACGTCTAACAGATTGCCGCTGATGCCGCAGGCCTTCTCGAAGAAATAGATGATTTGTCCCAGATAATATTCATTCAGGACGGGCACACTGAGGCGGATGTTGGGCACTCCGCCGTCTACATGGGCCAACTGTGTACCCAGTTCCGCCATCTTGTTCACCTCGTCTATCCGTTTGCCGGCCAAGAAGTTCAGTCCGTCCAGATTCTCTTCATCGGAGGGGAAGAGCAGTGTGTTGTTGGGCTGTTCGATGCTGATGACCGTCTCGAATATCGTGCGTTCGCCATCCTGTATCCACTGACCCATGGAGTGGAGATCCGTAGTGAAGTCTACGGCAGCAGGGAAGATACCTTTGTGGTCCTTGCCTTCCGATTCACCGAAGAGCTGTTTCCACCATTCGTTCAAGTAGTGCAGCTTGGGTTGGAAATTCACCAGGATTTCTATTTTCTTGCCGTCGGCATACAAAGCATTGCGACATGCGGCATAGACAGCCGAGGGATTCTCCAGAAACGGAACGTCGGAAGCCGTGGCTTTTTCCATATCGGCAGCTCCGGCCACTAACTGTGCGATGTCGAAGCCGGCTACGGCGATGGGCAGCAGTCCTACCGGCGTCAGCACGGAGAAACGTCCGCCCACGTTGTCGGGGATGATGAAACTCTTGTAGCCCTCTTTGTCCGCCGTGGTGCGTGCCGCACCTTTCTTGGCATCGGTCACGACCACGATGACCTTGCGGGCCATGTCTTTGCCGCGCTGTTCCTCGCACTGCTTTTTCAACAGGCGGAATGCCAGAGCAGTTTCCGTGGTCGTACCGCTCTTGGATATGTTGATGACGCCGAATTTCTTGCCCGACAGGTAAGCACACATCTCAGACAGGTAGTCCTCGCCGATATTGTTGCCTGCAAATAAGATCACGGGATTTTTCTTGTCGTTCAGCAACCACTGGAAACTGTTGCTCAGGGCTTCGATAACGGTACGCGCGCCTAAATAGCTGCCGCCGATACCGGCTACCACCACCACTTCGCAGTTGTCGCGGAGCACTTGCGCCGTGGCGTTCAGTTCGGCGATGAATTCCGAAGTGACAGACGACGGCAGGTGCAACCAGCCTAAAAAATCATTACCCGGGCAAGTCCCTTTTTCCAAAGCCTCTTGTGCGGCTTTCACTTGCGGTTCGTAAGCGGCGAGAGTTTCTGCATTCAGGAACTGTGCGGCTTTTGTGATGTCTAATTGGATCTTCTTCATCTTTTTACGCTATTAAAAACAATAAAGTTATCGGAATGAATCGGTGAGCAGTTTTATCTCGATGCTCGGCGAGATACGTTCGTAGAGGACGTTGTACACCGCGTCGAGAATCGGCATGTTGACATGCAGATACTTATTGATATCCTTCATGCACTGGGTGCCGTAATATCCTTCGGCGATCATTTCCATCTCGATCTGCGCGCTTTTCACGCTGTAACCCTTGCCTATCATGGTGCCGAACACGCGGTTGCGGCTGAAATTGGAGTAGCCCGTCACCAGCAAGTCGCCCAAATAGACCGAGTCGATGATGTTCCGTTCGATGGGATACACCACTTTCAGGAAACGGTTCATTTCCTGTGCGGCGTTGGACATGAGCACGGACTGGAAGTTATCGCCGTATTTCAGGCCGTTGCAGATGCCTGAGGCTATGGCATATACGTTCTTCAGGACGGAGGCGAACTCGATGCCGACCACATCGTCGCTGATTTTCGTCTTGATGTATTCGCTGGAGATCATATCGGCCAGTTTCTGCGCCTTGTCCAGATCGGTACATCCCACTGTAAGATAGGTCAGACGGGCCAGGGCGACTTCTTCGGCATGGCTGGGACCGCCCAATACGGCCAGATTCTCGTCGGGCACGTTGTAGACCTGGTGAAAATACTCCGAGCACACCATATTCTCGTCGGGTACGATTCCCTTGATGGCCGTCACGATAAACTTGTCGGACAAGCGCGTCCTGAGTTTCTTCAGGTGGCTTTTCAGATAAGGCGAGGGCGTGACGAAGATCAGTGTGTCCGAATTCTCCACCACCTTATTAATATCAGAAGAGAAATGGATACGGTTTACGTCGAAATGCACGCTGGTCAGGTAGGCCGGGTTATGACCCAGCCGGCAGAACTCCTCGATGCGGTCTTCCCGTCGCATGTACCAATAAATGGAATCATTGTTTTGTTCCAGCAACATCTTGGCAATGGCGGTAGCCCAGCTTCCGCCTCCCATGATGGCTATGGTTCCACACTTGTCCATGTTCTCTTTCGTTAGATTTTAGCTATCCACCCGGCTACTTCGTCCACGGAGGGTTTTTCGATATTGAGTTTGTATGTCTTGATGATGTCTCCCATCTGTTGCTGCACCTTTTGCGGATTGACGTCCTTCAGGTCGGTCACCAAATTATATCCGGCCTTTTGCAAGATTGGTACAAATTCCTCGCCGATGCCGATTTCGGCGTATCGGGCCGCACTGTCTTTAGGAATCTTCTTTTCCGGACGCATTTGCGGGAAGAAGAGCACTTCCTGTATGGTGGTCTGTCCTGTCATCAGCATGACCAGTCGGTCTATGCCGATGCCGATGCCGCTGGTGGGTGGCATGCCGTATTGCAGGGCGCGCAGGAAGTCCTGATCGATGAACATGGCTTCGTCGTCACCCTTTTCGCTCAGGCGCATCTGCTCCACGAAGCGTTCTTCCTGATCTATCGGGTCGTTCAGCTCGGAGTAAGCGTTGGCCAACTCTTTACCGTTGACCATCAGCTCGAAGCGTTCGGTAAGGGCCGGATTGTTGCGGTGTTTTTTGGTGAGCGGCGACATCTCTATGGGATAATCGGTGATGAAAGTAGGTTGGATGAACGTTCCTTCGCAAAACTCGCCGAAGATTTCGTCGATGAGCTTGCCTTTGCCCATCGTGTTGTCTATTTCCATGTTCAGCGTCTTGCAGATGTTGCGGATTTCTTCTTCATCCTTGCCGTTCAGGTCATAGCCCGTCTTTTCCTTGATGGCTTCGAGAATGGGCAGACGGCGGTAGGGAGCCTTGAAACTGATGGTTTTTCCGTCCACCACGCTCTCGCTGCTGCCGTTCACGGCGATGCAGATACGTTCGAGAAGCCGTTCGGTGAAGTCCATCATCCAATTATAATCCTTGTACTGCACATAAAGTTCCATGCATGTGAATTCCGGATTGTGGCTTTTGTCCATACCTCCGTTCCGAAATTAATGCACAATAAGTATAAGCCATCCAAAACACCCCACAAAAAGCCGTTAATAAAAAATTAGGTGGCGA
>JAJPYK010000140.1:7580-13018 GCA_021205005.1 Paraprevotella sp.
CCGGTTCACAAAAAGGTCGTGGGCGAAGCGCAGGTAAATGTAGATGTCGAGCGAATAATGGTGCGTGATGAAAGCACGCGCGCTGGCTCCTCCGGGTATGGATTGCAGGATGGGGGTCTCCACTTCCGTATAACCGGCCTCATCGAGGGCGGCACGGAGTGTCTTGACCACAGCGGCACGTTTCAGGAACGTGCTTTTTACCTGGCTGTTGACGATCAGGTCCACGTAGCGTTGGCGGTAGCGCAATTCCGGATCATCGAACGAGTCGTATACCTCTCCGTCTTTTATCTTGACGATGGGCAGCGGCTTGATGCTTTTGGCCAGTACGGTCAACTCTTGTGCGTGTACGCTGATTTCTCCTGTTTGAGTCTTGAAAACGAAACCTTTCACGCCTACGAAATCGCCCAGGTCGAGCAGTTTTTTGAAAACGGTGTTATACAGATCCTTGTTTTCTCCCGGACAAATGTCATCGCGGGTGACGTATACCTGTATGCGCCCTTTGCTGTCTTGCAATTCCATGAAAGACGCTTTTCCCATGATGCGCCGGCTCATGATTCGGCCGGCGATACATACTTGGCGTTTTTCTGCGGCCTCGTCGTCGTAGTTCGATTTGATGTCGACTGAAAATGTATCGGTGGGATATGCTGCGGCCGGATACGGGTCGATACCCAAGGCGCGGAGTTCGTTCAGGTTGTTCCTTCTTACGATTTCTTGTTCGCTTAACTCTAAAACATTCATTTCTATTCTGGTTTCGATATTTGGGGCAAAATTACAAAAGTTTTTTGAGTGTCCCAATGGTTTGTCCGTTTATTAACGGCCGTATCGGCGTCCCGTAAGTTTTTTATATCCGGCAGACATAAGGAATCTTTATCGTCGGACGATCTGTCGCCGTGCTGTGCTTGCTCCGGTGAGCCGTATCCGTATCTTTCACCGTAACAGGTTGGACTTCAAAAGAATGGAGCGTGCGTGGTGAGCGGTGTCGTGCGCAGGTCTTTTCGTGCGGTGAAGGAAAGGTGAAGGGTAATATATAAGAGGTTTCACCGTAATGGATTGATTATTAATAGGTATGAAGGATGCGAAGGCTTTTTTGCATATAACTTCTTTGTTGTAGGGTGCGATAAAGAATGTCATGCGGACAATGTGAAATCATTCTCCTGAGATTGATTTTCCGATCTCCGCAGAATGAAAAATCAATCTGCGGACGTTGTTCTGCGTTTTTTCTGAAGATCATGGAGTACCCGATGCCTTTATCGTTTTTTTTTACCATAAAAACCACTCCGTCTTTTGATGATAATAAGAAAATAATTATCTTTGCCCACGAATCTCCGGTATTGCATTGGGACTTGCAGACTGTCATATTGCAGTATTGAAACGGACGAAGACTTGTGCTTAACTTTGAACAAACGGTTTCGGCGGGAAAGGAGATTTATGACAGATGAAAGGCGTTTTTCTTGTCCTTTGCTGTCCTCACGTTTTAACGTGTGATGGGTACGTTGATGAATGTAGCCACTAATCCGGAAGAACGCCAAGGCGATTTTCCGAGTGAAGGTTTATCTCCTCTCACAGCCGCCGATCTTTCGCAAGATGACAGAATCGGGGTGTCCTTGGATTGTGTCCTCCATCCTACGCATGAATTTCCTCAGGATTATAGATGGTATGCGATAAGAGCCACTTACGGTTGTGAACAGGAGGCCGAAGATTTGGTGACAGATTTGGGCTTATTAGCTTATGTGCCGAAGCGAAAGACATTGAAATTGGTCCGTGGAAAGAAAAAGAAGGTGACCGAGTCCTTATTGCCCAATCTTCTTTTCGTCTTTACGGATGAATCCACCGCCCGTAAATTGGTATCCATGCCTTTGCGTTCCGACCATTGTCGCCGTGACAAGATGCCCGTCACTCTTCATTTCATGTATGACCATACCTCTTTGAATCCGAACGGGCAGAACTGTGTCGTGACAATTCCTCGTCAGGAGATGTTGAATCTCATTCGTTTCACCCTTGCGGGCAGTGAGTGCGTACGTGCAGTTTCTCAGTCCGAATTTCGTATCAAGGCCGATCAGCAGGTGATGATCACCGAGGGAGAGTTCAAGGGTGTGGTAGGTCGTGTGGCCCGTGTCGGCCGTCAGACCTGTGTGGTTGTAGATTTACAGCCGATCTGTTTTTTTGCTTCGGCTTATATTCCTAAAGCCTTTTTACAAGTAGTGGACGGTGCGGAACCTGTTTCCGAAACTTCGCAGGTGTGAAGAGATGAAAGGAACAAGGGGGAGAATTTTTGCTGGGAAAATGAAGGGGCGGAACTATAAAAACTGATATTGGTTAAGAATCATAATTACTATGGTCGAATGTCATTTGGCATAGTAGTGCGGAAAGATAATACTTCTATTTCCTTTTTCAGTCAGAAAAGATATAAATTTCATGTTTGACACCTCGGAAAACAACAAACGCATCGCGAAAAACACGTTGCTGCTCTATTTTCGGATGTTCTTCATCATGGCGGTACACTTGTTTACGAGCCGTGTCATACTGAGAGCACTTGGGATTGTCGACTTCGGAATCTATAATGTGGTGGGCGGTGTGGTGGCCATGATGGGTATTCTGAATAATGCCATGGCCGTATCGACGCAGAGGTATCTGACATTTGAGCTTGTACGGGGAGATGACGTCAGACTCAAACAGGTGTTCAGCATCTGCTTCACCATATTCATCCTGTTGTCTGTCATTGTACTGGTCTTTGCGGAAACGGTCGGTTTGTGGTTCTTGAACACGCAGATGGTTATACCCGCCGAGCGGATGACCGCGGCGAACTGGGTCTATCAGTTTTCTGTCATATCGTGCATCAATACCATTCTGATGACTCCATACAATGCGGTTATTATCGCTCATGAGAAGATGGGTGTGTATGCTTATGTCAGTGTATTGGAGGTCGTGCAGCGGCTGTTGATCTACTACGGTGTGATCGTTTCGCCTTTCGATCATCTGATCACTTATGCGATACTGTTCATGTCCACCTCTCTCACAGTGGCGATGATCTACCGTATATATTGCATACGCCATTGTCCCGAATCGAGGTACGCCTTTTACTGGGACCGGCCCTTGTTCCTGCAACTCACCTCTTATTCGGGGTGGAATCTTTTCGGTGCGCTTTCCGGCCTGGTCAGAGGCCACGGATTGAACATCCTGCTCAACCTGTTCTTTTCTCCGGCGGTCAATGCGGCCCGCGGCATAGCCAGTCAGGTGGATTCCGCCATCGCACAGTTTTTCACGAACTTCTATACGGCGGTACGTCCTCAGATCACCAAATATTATGCGCAGAATGACCTGGAGAATATGTTCCGGCTCGTGATCAGGAGCTCGAAATTCACCTTTTTCCTGATTTTCCTGATCGCGCAGCCCATCCTGGTGGAGACCCCTTTCGTGATCGGCCTGTGGCTGGGGCAGTTGCCGGAATATGTGGTGGGGTTCACGCGGATCATCGTGATCACCTCCGCCATAGACTCGATGGCCAGTCCGTTGATGACGACCTGTCATGCCACCGGCAGGATCAGACTTTATCAGTCGGTGGTGGGGACGCTGGTCATCCTGAATTTCCCCGTGTCGTATGTGGTCCTCAAATATATGTCGGGAAGCCCCATCACGGTGTTCTATGTCTCTTTGGCCATCGCCATTCTTGCCTTTTTCACGCGGCTGTGGATCGTCAACCGTCTGGTTGATTTTCCAGTCTGCAGGTTCTTGAAGGAGGCAGTCCTGCGGGTGTGTGCCGTGGGGGCGCTGGCCTCTATTCCTCCGCTTCTGTTCGCCCATTTCATGAAGGAGGGCTTCTGGACGTCCGTATCCGACATCATTCTGTGTCTGGTCTCCGCCGTGACGTTCATCTGGTTCTCGGGCATGACTAAGGGCGAAAGGACGCACATCACAGAGGCAGTAATGAACAAGATCAGAAAGATATGATAGAGCTGGCAGAAAAAGAGTTGTGTACGGGATGCGGGGCCTGTGCCTATGTCTGTCCCAAGTCGTGCATCACGATGCGGGAAAATGAGACGGGAATCATTTATCCGGCGGTGGATGACGCGGACTGCATTTCCTGCCGTCGTTGTGAAAATACCTGTCCGATACTCGTCCCGGTGGAGCTGCATGCCCCGGAGAAGGCTTATGCCGCATGGAGCCGCGACGAGGGAGAGCGGCGGACTTCCGCTTCGGGAGGCGTCGCCATAGAGCTGTACAAGCAGGCCCTGACTGAGGGATGTCAATGTGTGGGTGCCTCGCAAAATGCGGATTTCTCAGTCACGCATAAACTGGCCTCGACAGCGGACGAACTCCGTGCGTTCAAGAACTCGAAATACGTGTTCAGTGACCTGTACGACGTCTTGCCCCGGATCAGAGAGTCGTTGCGGCGCGGCGACAAAGTCTGTTTCATAGGGCTTCCCTGTCAGGTGGCGGCCCTGCGGAAGATGTTCCGCGACGACGAACGTCTTCTGACGGTCGACCTGATTTGTCACGGTACGACGCCGGTCGCCTACCTGCGCCGGCATATAGCCGAAATAGCCGGCAGATACGGCAAGAGCACCTCCGGCATGTCTTTCCGTGATCCGGCTATGGGCACACAGACGTATACCTTCACATTGTATGACGGGCAGGGGCGGCTGTATTATGCGGGGCGGACAAAAGACGGGGATTCGTATCAGTTCGGGTATCATCGCGCCGTAAGTTACAGGGAGAACTGTTACCATTGCCGCTTCGCCCGATCGGAAAGGACTAGCGATTTGACAATAGGCGATTATCATGGATTAGGGGCGGTGTTGCCCTGCACGTTCCCTCCTGATAAGGTTTCGGTGATACTGGTCAATACGGCCAAGGGCCGTTCTTTCGTCGGCCGTTTGCAGGTCGATGCACGTATCGCCGCCGTGGAAAGGCCTTTGCAGGAACCTTTGCAGCATGAGCCTCAGCTTCGGCATCCGTCGGTGAAGAACAAGTTCCGTCTCTTGTTCGAGAAGGAAATAGCGGCAAGTCATGGCGATTTCGAGACGGCCATAGCGCGTCCGCAGAAGCGGTATCGTAGGGCCGAGGCGATACACGATTTCATCCGTCTCCCTTTTCACATATTACGTGGGTTCAAAAATAAGATAATAAGATGAAAATAGGAATCATCACGGTACACAACTCGCCGAATTATGGCGCTAGCCTTCAGTCCTATGCTTTATGGGCATATATCGAGCGGCAAGGGCATTCTTGTGAGGTCATAGACTTGCACCGTCCCTACCAGGACGATTACATTCCGTCAAGGCGATACCGGCCCTACGGTGTGGAGAGGACGTATAAGTCCATCGTCAAATCCTTCGTCCGCCGCTTCGTCCGCCGTCCGAAGGGCAATGCCCTTTATTCCGAGGAGAGGGTGTGTCATAATTCAAAAAGCACTTTGAAAAAGTAATAATCAGAAACTT
>JAJPYK010000288.1:0-4344 GCA_021205005.1 Paraprevotella sp.
TTTTATCGGAATGTAACGACGGGACTGTTCTCCTCACCCCATGCCTCCGCCGGCAGAATCTTTTCCGGACGGTGGCCTACTCCTCGCGCACCATCGGTAGCGCAGGACTCCGATCCCCTCCTTTCTCTTCCGTAGCGTAAGCCCTTACAGGCTTCATCCATTCCTTTTTTATCATTTCTAAAACAATATCCTATGAAGAAAATATATTTCTTGATGGGCGCAACGGTCGTATGCCTGCTGAGCGCCTGTCACCCCTCATCTGCCCCGAAAGAAGGGCACGCACATGACACGGAAGAGACCGAACACGAAGACGAAGAGAATTATAAAGATGAGATCGTCCTGACGCCAGAAAAAGTACAGGCGGCGGGCATCCGGACCGAAACCGTACAACCCGGGAAATTCCATCGGATCATCCCTGCCGGCGGACAGATCTTGTCCGCTCAAGGAGAAGAAACCACGGTCGTGGCCGGAACAAGCGGTATCGTAAGATTCGCACGCACACTGTCCAACGGCGTACAGGTAGGGCGCGGCGTGACGCTACTTACGCTCTAGGCCGACAAGATACAGGAGGGCGATCCCGTGGAACGCGCCCGCATCGCCTACCGTAATGCCCGGGCTGAGTACGAACGCGCACAGCCGCTGTCGGACAAACAAATCATCACCCGCAAAGAACTGGAAGCCCTGAAAGCCGCCTACGAAGATGCCCGCGTGGCCTATGAAGCCCTGTCCCCCCAGCATACGGGAAAAGGCGTGGCCGTCACGGCGCCAATGGCCGGCTATGTGAAAAACGTAACGGTCAAGGAAGGCGACTATGTGACCACCGGCCAACCCCTGATGACCTTGGCCCAGAACCGACGTCTGCAATTGCGTGCCGACGTGTCGGAACGCTACTACGACGCATTGAAACAGATCACCTCGGCGCATTTCAAAACGCCCTACGACGATGCGGTGTACGCCCTGGAACAGATGCACGGACGCATTCTGTCCTACGGAAAAGCTTCGGACGACAACACATTCTACCTTCCTGTCACGTTCGAGTTTGACAACACGGGCAACATCATACCGGGGTCGTTTGTGGAAACTTATCTGCTCACGGGCGAACGTGACGGCGTGATCTCCCTGCCTCTCTCGGCACTGACGGAAGAACAGGGCCTCTATTTCGTCTACCTGCAAGAGAGCCCAGGAATTTACCGGAAGAACGAAGTAACTCCGGGCTCCGACGACGGCCAACGTGTGGAGATCTTGTCGGGACTGAAAGCCGGCGACAACGTGGTCATACAAGGAGCTTACTACGTCCGATTAGCCTCGGCCAGCAATGCCATACCGGCCCATAATCATTCCCACTAAGCCGAAGGAGGACAGAATCTGCTAAACAGAACCATACATTTCTCCTTACAGAACAGGCTGTTGATATTGGTGGCGTCCGTCCTGCTGCTCATCGGCGGACTTTATCAGGCCTACCATACGGAAATAGATGTCTTTCCCGACCTGAACGCTCCGACGGTTGTCGTGATGACCGAAGCCAACGGCATGGCGGCCGAAGAAGTAGAACAATTGGTCACTTTCCCGATAGAAACCGCCGTCAATGGGGCAACCGGCGTGCGTCGTGTACGCTCCTCTTCCACCACGGGCTTCTCCGTCGTGTGGGTGGAATTTGATTGGGATACGGATATCTATCTGGCCCGCCAGATCGTATCCGAGAAACTGGCCACCGTCGGCGAAAGCTTGCCGGCCGATGTCGGCAAACCCACCTTAGGTCCGCAATCGTCCATTTTGGGCGAGCTGCTCATCGTGGGACTGACCTCCGACAGTACGTCCATGCTCGACCTGCGTACTTTGGCCGATTGGGTAATCCGCCCGCGCCTGCTCTCCACCGGTGGGGTGGCGCAGGTATCGGTATTGGGAGGCGACATCAAGGAATACCAGATCTTGCTGCACCCCGACCGGATGAAACACTACGGCGTAACGCTAAGCGAAGTCATGGACGTGACGCGCAATATGAATACCAATACCAACGGCGGAGTCATCTACCAATACGGCAATGAGTATATCGTACGCGGCGTGGTCTCTACCGATGACGTACGTAAAATGGGCCGGGCGGTCATCAAGAATACGGGGGGCATCCCGGTCACGCTGGAAGACATCGCCGACGTCAAGGTAGGAGGCCAACAGCCCAAACTGGGATTGGCATCCGAAAAGAGCAAGCCGGCCGTACTGCTCACCGTCACCAAACAACCGAATACCGGAACCATTGAACTCACACAGCAATTGGAAGAGGCCTTGCAAGACCTGAAAAAAAGTATGCCGGCCGACGTCCATGTGTCCACCGACATCTTCCGTCAGTCGCGTTTCATCGAAAGTTCCATCGGCAACGTGCAAAACTCCTTGCTCGAAGGCGCCGTATTCGTGGTCATCGTGCTGTTCCTCTTCCTGGCCAATGTGCGCACCACGGTAATTTCTTTGGTCACGCTTCCTCTGTCATTGCTCATCACCATCCTGGTACTTCACTATATGGGTCTCACGCTCAATACGATGAGTTTGGGAGGTATGGCCATCGCCATCGGTTCGCTGGTAGACGACGCCATCGTAGACGTAGAGAACGTGTGGAGACATCTGCGCGAGAACCGCTTGCTGCCTGAAGACCGCCGACGCCCCATCCGCGCCGTCGTGTTCGATGCGTCGAGAGAAGTGCGCATGCCGATCCTGAATTCCACCCTTATCATCGTTGTCAGCTTCGTGCCGTTGTTCTTCCTGAGCGGCATGGAAGACCGCATGCTCGTACCATTAGGTGTGGCTTTCATCGTCGCATTGTTTGCTTCCACCGTCGTAGCCTTGACGCTGACACCCGTACTTTGCAGTTATTTGCTGCGCTATCCGGCGAAGAAAAACGGCGCACAACCAAAAGAAGCCTTTCTGGCAGTCTATCTGAAAAAACATTATCGGAACGGATTGCTGTGGGCTTTGTCGCACAAAAAGGCCGTAGTGAGCGCCACGTTCGCATTATTCGCCATAGCCATAGGATGCTTTTTCACGTTGGGACGAAGTTTCCTTCCGGCGTTCAACGAAGGTTCTCTTACCATCAACATCAGTTCCCTGCCCGGCATTTCGCTGGAAGAATCGGACAAAATCGGCCGTCAGGCCGAAGAACGGCTCCTGTCTGTCCCCGAAATACAGACCGTAGCGCGCAAGACGGGACGGGCCGAGCTGGACGAACATGCCTTGGGAGTAAACGTGTCGGAAATCGAAGCCCCTTTCGAACTGAAGGATCGCAGCCATACGGAAGTCCTGAATGAAGTGCGGCGCAAATTGTCTGTCATCTCCGGCGCAAACATTGAAATCGGACAACCCATCAGTCATCGTATCGACGCAATGCTGAGCGGCACACAAACCGGAATAGCCATCAAACTCTTCGGCGACGATCTGAACCGAATGTATATGATCGGTAACCGGATCAAAGCGGCCGTCGGCGACATCGAAGGCGTAGCCGACTTGAATGTGGAACAGCAAGTGGAGCGTCCGGAACTGAAAATAGAGCCGAAACGCGAAATGTTGGCCCGATATGGCATCCCGTTACCCCGCTTCAATGAGTTTGTCAGGGTAAACATGGCCGGAGAAACCGTATCGCAGGTATATGAGAGCGGACGCTCATTCAATCTCATCGTCCGGTCGGCCGAAGAGGACCGAAGCACGATGGAACGCATCCGCAACCTGATGATCGATGACGCACAAGGGCGGAAGATACCTTTCTCTTACGTGGCCGAAGTGAAATCCTCCACAGGACCGAACACCATCAACCGCGAAAACGTCAAACGCAAAATCGTCATCTCGGCCAATGCCAGCGGCAGAGACGTGCGCAGCGTGGTGAACGACATCCGCAACCGTATAGACGAACGGATACAGTTGCCCGAAGGTTACCACATCGAATACGGCGGACAGTTCGAGAGCGAAGCATCGGCCAGCCGTATACTTCTGCTGACCTCGTTCATCTGCATCGTGGTCATCTTCCTGCGGCTCTACTGGCAATTCAGAAATGCGGGCCAGAGCGGTGTCATCCTGCTCAATCTGCCCTTGGCTCTTATCGGCGGCATTTTCACCCTGTTGTTCACCACGGGCGAGATCAGCATTCCGGCCATCATCGGGTTCATCTCCCTCTTCGGCATCGCCACGCGTAACGGCATGCTGCTTATCAACCATTACAACGCTCTGCGCGAAGAGGGTCTGTCGCTGCACGAAAGCATCCTGCACGGATCGCTCGACCGGCTGAACCCCATCCTGATGACCGCATTCTCATCGGCACTAGCCCTCATCCCGCTGGCCTTGAGAGGCGACTTGCCGGGCACCGAG
>JAJPYK010000288.1:4354-8098 GCA_021205005.1 Paraprevotella sp.
CCCATGGCGAAAGTGATACTGGGAGGATTACTGACCTCTACTTTCCTGAACGCATTTATTATTCCCATCGTATATGAATGGATGAACCGCAAGGCTGTCCGTTCCTGATTAAAATTCAAAGTCATGAAAAGAATCGTTATCATCATAGCCGTCTGCGCTTGCGGACTGTCTTCGTTACAGGCCCAGGACGTAGACGACGTGTTGCGCAGCGTGGCGCAACACAACAAGTCGATACAAGCCCGACAGAAGTCCGACGAAGCGGAAAAGCTCGGCATCGAAGCGGAAAACGGACTGCAAGACCCGACCGTGGAATACAGCTCTTTCTACAGCCGGGGAGTGAGCGGGCAGTCGGGGTCGGAACTGGTCGTCACGCAAGGATTCGACTTCCCCACGGTATACGGCGCACGTCACCGCGCCGGACGCGAGCGCAAAGCAGCCGTAGACCATCGGGCCGAGGCTCTGCGACGCGACATTCTGCTCGAAGCCAAAAACCTATGCCTGGATCTGATCCGACTGAATCAGGAAAGCGACCTGCTGGCTCAACGCATGCAGAATGCCGACGAACTGCTCCGACTTTACGAAGAAAAGCTGAAGGCAGGAGACGCCACCCTGATCGAAGTAAACAAAATCAAGATGGAACGCATGAGCATACAGACCGAAGTATTGCAGAATCGCGCGGCGCACCGCACCGCCCTGCAATCACTGCTGGCCTTGAACGGCAACCTGCCGCTCACGTTCGACACACGGAAATATTCCGCCTTGCCCGAAACCCGGGATTTCGAAACGCTATGCAGCGAAACACTGGCCCGCGACGCCGACCTGCAAGCCGCCGAAGCCGACATACGGGCTGCCGCACGCACGCTGGACGTCAACCGGAAAAGCTGGTGGCCCAAAATAGAAATCGGCTATCGCCGCAACACTAGCGAAGACATGAAAGAGAACGGCTTCATCGTAGGCGGCTCAATCCCCTTGTTCTCCAACCGCCGACAAGTGAAAATCGCTCGAGCACAAAGCATCGGCACGCAGTTGGAAACCGAGGCCCTGAGACTGAAAACCGAAGCCGAACTTCGCTCCGGATTCAATGAGCTGCAACAGCTTCGCGAGGCACTTTCGGTATACGACCGGACGCTGATGGAGCAAAGTCTCGAACTGTTGAAAGAAAGCGTAAAAGGCGGAGAACTGTCCGTGACAGATTACTTTGTGGAAGCCGACCAGATCTATCGCAACTTCCAATCGTCCATGGAAGTGGAAAACCAATGCCAGAAGACCGCGGCCATGCTGTATAAGAACAGGTTATGAACGGAGAGGATTGCGGAAGAATAAAAAAAGAAACTTTTCAATGTGATTGTGTGCGTATGTCAGTTAGTTTTTCTAACTTTGCCGGAAAGGAAAACGCATCATTAAATCAATGACGAATATGGAAAAGAATTTTTTGCAAAACTTCTCTTTGGAAGGTAAGGTTGCCTTGGTAACGGGAGCCTCTTACGGAATCGGTTTCGGCATCGCCACCGCCTTCGCCCAGTGCGGAGCCACCATCGTGTTCAACGACATCAAGCAGGAATTGGTGGACAAAGGACTGGCCGTATATAAGGAAAAAGGCATAAACGCCCACGGCTATGTGTGCGACGTGACCGACGAAGCCTCCGTCAACGCCCTGGTAGCCCGCATAGAAAAAGAAGTCGGTGTGATCGACATCCTGGTCAACAACGCCGGAATCATCAAGCGCATCCCCATGACGGAAATGTCCGCAGCCGAATTCCGCCAGGTCATCGACGTAGACCTCAACGCTCCGTTCATCGTATCGAAAGCAGTGATTCCCGGCATGATCAAGAAAGGGCATGGCAAGATCATCAACATCTGTTCCATGATGTCCGAACTGGGCCGCGAAACCGTATCGGCTTATGCCGCAGCCAAAGGCGGATTGAAGATGCTGACGCGTAACATCTGTTCGGAATACGGCGAATACAACATACAATGCAACGGCATCGGTCCGGGCTATATCGCCACCCCGCAAACGGCTCCGCTGCGCGAACGTCAGCCCGACGGCAGCCGTCATCCCTTCGACAGTTTCATCGTGGCCAAGACTCCGGCCGCACGCTGGGGTACGCCCGAGGATCTTCAAGGACCGGCCGTATTCCTGGCCTCAGACGCCTCCAACTTCGTCAACGGATTGGTGCTGTACGTAGACGGCGGCATCCTGGCCTATATCGGCAAGCAACCGAAATAAAACAAACGCAGGCCTGTCCGCACGGACTTACGGACGATCTTGTAAACGGGAGAGAATCGGAAGGTTCGCTCCCGTTCTTTTTTCGCGGCCCAGACACTCTTTTTCCCCCGGCCAGCATCGTCCGGACGTTTGGATCGCGTCAAAACGGTCAGGAATGGCCACAAAAAATACCGACAAAGAACGCTTTCGCATCCTATGCCGGCATCAGATTCATTTTCAATCAGATAAGAAGAGGATTATTTTTCTGCGCCAAACGATGCTTCAATCTGCGGAGAAAAATTTCTCAATCTGCGCCAAACGTGTTTCCGATCGGCGGAGATTGGATGGCAACCGAGGCGGAATACGGATAAAAACAGACAGACAGCATCCTGGTCCCGGTCTGCCGTATGTACCGGATCGGCACGAATATGACAACGCGATCAGTCCCCGACCGGCAGTGCATCCAATATCTCCCGAAAAGATTTTCCCAGCACCGGATGAAGCACATCTGGCGCCACTTCGGCCAAAGGCTCCATCACGAAACGGCGTTCGTGCATCAGGGGATGAGGGAGAGAGAGGCTCACCTTACCGCCCTCGGCTTTTGGCCAATCGAAAACGAAATCGGCCACCAAACGACCGTAAAGTAAGAGGTCGAGATCGATCGTACGGTCGGCATAACCGCCTGCCGTACTTTTCTGCCGACGTCCCAGCTCACGCTCCGTCTGCTGGGTGATCCTCAACAACTCTTCGTGCGACTTGTCCGTACGGAAAACAGCCACGGCATTCAGAAAAGGATGAACGGAACGAAATCCCCACGGGGCGGTTTCATAAAAAGCGGACAGGCTTTTCAGTTCGCCTATCCGCTCCGTCAAAATTTCCACGGCCCGACGCAACAGGCTTTCTCTATCGCCCAGGTTGCTGCCCAGCCCCACATATAAGTCTGTCATCAATCGTTCAGAATCAACATGGCGTCGCCGTAAGTACCGAAACGATATTCCTCTTTCACCGCCTCCTTGTAGCCTTCCATCACCAAGTCGTAGCCGCCGTATGCCGCAGTAAGCATAAGCAGCGTACTGTAAGGCATGTAGAAATTGGCCACCATGCAATCCGCCACATTGAACTCATAAGGCGGGAAAATAAACTTGTTGGTCCAGCCCGTGAACTCCTTCAGATGTCCGTCCGTACCCACGGCGGTCTCTATCACGCGTTGCACGGTCGTACCCACGGCACAGATGCGATGCCCTCCGTCCTTGGCCTCGTTGACGATGCGGCAGGCTTCCGCACCTACGAACATCTCCTCACTGTCCATCTTGTGCTTGGTCAGATCTTCCACATCAATGTCGCGGAAGTTGCCCAAACCACAGTGCATCGAGACAAAAGCGAAGTTCACGCCTTTGATTTCGAGCCGCTTCATCAGCTCACGCGAGAAGTGCAACCCGGAAGAGGGAGCCGTCACCGCCCCTTCGTTACGGGCGAAAATGCACTGGAAACGCTCCATGTCCTCGGGTTCTGATGGGCGTTTTACGATATGCTTCGGC
>JAJPYK010000288.1:8108-12951 GCA_021205005.1 Paraprevotella sp.
TGCGTATAGCGCGGCCTTGAATTCGTCGTGAGGCCCGTCGTAGAGGAAACGCAGCGTACGGCCGCGCGAGGTCGTGTTGTCGATCACTTCCGCAACCATCGAGTCGTCTTCTCCGAAATATAATTTGTTGCCGATGCGGATCTTACGGGCGGGATCTACCAATACGTCCCACAGCCTCAGGTCTTCATTCAGCTCTCTCAACAGGAACACTTCGATGCGTGCCCCGGTCTTGTCCTTATTCCCGTACAGACGGGCCGGAAACACTTTCGTATCATTGAAGATGAACACATCCTTGTCGTCGAAATAATCGAGAATATCCTTGAAATATTGGCGGTGTTCGATCTCTCCGCTTTTCTTGTGCAAAACCATCAGACGGGATTCATCACGATTGTGCGCAGGATACTGTGCAATTTGTTCTTCGGGTAATTTGAATTTGAATTGTGACAGCTTCATATTGAAAGTCTTCTTATAAAAATTATTTTTCTTCTGTTGTTTCTATATTCTGACGGTCCAGCCAGTCGGCAAAATCGTCTAACCTCAGGCAGTCGTCCACCCTTACATGCCCGATGCGCGTGCGCCGCAAGGCCGTCAGATGAGCCCCGCTCTGCAAGGCTTTTCCTATGTCGCGGGCCAAGGCCCGGATGTAGGTGCCTTTGCTACATACCACCCGGATGTCTATGTCCGGCAATTCGCACCGCAACAGTTCCAGCTCGTCGATCACAAGTGTCTTGGCTTTCAGCTCTACGTCTTCCCCCTTACGGGCCAGATCATAAGCGCGGTTTCCGTTGACCTTACAGGCTGAAAACACGGGCGGAACCTGCTCTATGGTTCCTACAAAGTCCGACAAGACCTCTTCTATCCGTTCGCGGGTAATATGATCTGTGGAATATTCCGCATCAATAGGTTTCTCCAGGTCGAACGAAGGCGTGGTAGCGCCCAACCTCAAGGTAGCCACGTATTCTTTGGTATGCGCCTGAAGCTCTTCTATTCGCTTGGTAGCTTTGCCCGTACATATCAGCAAAACCCCTGTGGCCAGCGGATCGAGCGTACCGGCATGTCCTACCTTTAATTTCTTCACTCCCAGCTTCCGGCACAACAAATAGCGCACCTTGGCCACCAATCCGAACGAGGTCCATTCGTAAGGCTTATCAAAAGCCAAAATTTCTCCTTCCTTAAAATTCACGTAGTTCAAGCTTAGAGACAAGCATCCACGATGAGAGCGACACCCACCACGGCGCAATAAATGGCAAAGTAGACTAACTTGCCTTTCTTAACGATGTTTAACATCCATTTGCAAGCCAGGCATCCCGACACGAATGCGGCCAGGAAACCCAGCAAAAGCGGTCCTATACCGATACCGGCCGAAGCCGCTTCCGCCCCGTGCTTCATACCTTTTGCGATGTCAAGCAACGCCTCGCCCAAGACGGGAGGCATGACCATCAAGAAAGAAAATTGGGCCAACTTGGCCTTATTGTTTCCCAAAAGCAATCCCGTGGCAATGGTCGTACCCGAACGGGATAAGCCGGGCAACACGGCACACGCCTGAGAAAGACCGATGATAAAAGCATCCCGCAAGGAGATATTGGCTTTCTGACGCGGACGGGCATAATAAGAAAAGGTCAGGAGAAGAGCCGTAAGCAGCAGACAAATCCCCACGACCATCAAGCCGCTGCCGAAAATCATCTCCACATAATCTTTGAAAAACACGCCGACAATCCCCACCGGAATCATGGACACGAGGATACTGACGGCATAACGTTGGCTATCGTTCATGCCCGGTCCTCTGAAATCGAACAGTCCCTTAAAGATCCAGACAATGTCTTTCCACAAAACGACAATCGTACTGAAGACGGTAGCCACATGTACAGCCACCGTAAAAGTCAGATTCGCCTCGCCGTCTATACCCAGAAAATGGGAAGCAATGGGCAAATGTCCGCTGCTGCTCACCGGAAGATACTCCGTCAGGCCTTGCAGGAGGCCCATCAACACCGCTTCTAACCCGTTCATCAATCTATTTTATAAGGATTTTCCGTCGGCTTCATGCTCTCTCCATTCGCTTCGGCTGAGTTTTCCTTATCGTCCGACGGCACGTATGCCGGCTTGCGCAATATGGCATAAATAATGAATAAAAAGCCGAACAGGCACACCACCGGGGCTACCTTGATGCGCCGCACACTGAAGATGTCGGGATCGAACGTCGTTTCGGAACTTCCGGGACCTGACATCAAGATAAAACCGACAATCACAACGGCCATACCGATAGCCAACAAAATAAAATTCACTTTGTCGAAAGCAAAATTTCTCTTATCCATATCTCTCAATTTAATTTAGACTCTCTAATATAAATCTCCGGCTTTCATCCGCAAATACCTGCGCACCGAGACATAAGTACACCCTAAAGTGAGCAACAGACCGAACAACAAAACGACAATCCCGACCGTAATCAGCATGTCGACATGGATATGTTGCGAAATGGAAGGGTCGTACTGCCAGATGGCGTGGATGCCTCCCCATAACAAAGCATCGGCCACGATGCCCGACAAAAAGCCCAGACTGAAACTCCGCGCCATAAACGGACGGCAGATGAATCCCCAACTCGCTCCCACCAGTTTCATGGTGCGGATGACGAAACGTCCGGAGTAAATACTCAGCCTTACCGTATTGCTGATAAGCGCGAAAGAGACCAACGCCAACAGGACGGCCACACCTAAAAGGACGTAACTCACCCGCCGCAGATTGTCATTCACCGTATCGACCAGATCTTTTTGGTACATCACGTCCTCCACACAAGGATTTTTCTTCAGTGCAGAGGTGATAGAATCCAAACTCTTCGAATTGGCATAAGGAGCGTTCACACGCAACTCGAAAGAAGCCGTAAAGGGATTGGCTCCCAAAAACTCCGTGGGATCGCTTCCCATCGCTTTCACCTGCTCCTGTAAGGCCCGCTCCTTGGATATGTAGTCCAATCCGCAAACATAACGTTCCGCTTTCAGGGCCGTACGCAACTTTTCGATGTCGGCACGCCCCGCGTCGTCGCGAAGCAAGACCGTCACCGCCAGATTTTCTTTTACAGAGTCGGAAAGCTGCCGGGCAAACAAAACAAAAAATGAAACAATCCCCAACAAAATCAACACCAGCGTAGTGCTGACCCCCGTCGTAAACCACTGCATGCCCAAAGAGCCCTTAGTCCGTTTTTTTCCCATGATCCTATCTGACAGAATTCGCGTAATTCGCAAAAATACAATAAAACATGAGGATAGCGTTCTCGTTTAACAGCATTTAACCCGAAGATTATTCCTCCACCACATTTCCCTTGAGCGTAGCCGACGAACTATCGGTAATTCTCACGCGCACGAATTCGCCCACATGATGGCCTCCACGATTGAAAACCACCACCTTATTCTGCTCCGTACGACCGAACAACTGTTTTTTCGACCGTTTGCTCACGCCTTCGATCAGGACCTCATATTCCTTTCCTTCACAACGGCGGTTGCTCTCTGCAGAAAGCTCATTCTGTAAAGAAATCAATTCATTTAAACGACGGATCTTGACCTCTTCGGGTATATCGTCGGGCAGATGACGGGAAGCATAAGTTCCCGGACGCTCGGAATATTTGAACATAAACGCACTGTCGTAGCCGCATTCGCGCATCAAAGACAGAGATTCGCGGTGATCTTCCTCCGTCTCGGAACAGTAACCCGAAAAAATATCGGTGGACAAACCGCAATCGGGTACGATACGACGGATGGCGGCCACACGGTCGAGATACCACTCCCGGGTATATTTACGGTTCATGAGTTTCAGCACCCGGTTGCTTCCGCTCTGCACGGGTAAATGAATATGGCGGCACACATTAGGTTCTTCCGCAATGACGTGCAACGTGTCGTCACTCATATCTTTGGGATGGGACGTTGTGAAACGCACCCTCATCCCCACGGCTTCGCGGCCCACCATGCGCAACAGGTCGGGAAAAGTCACCACCGTACCGTCGGCACTCTCGTGACGATAAGAATTCACATTCTGCCCCAGGAGAGTCACTTCCTTGTAACCGCGCCTCTTCAAGTCCCTCATCTCGTTCAGGATGCTGTCCACATCACGGCTCCGTTCCCGGCCGCGGGTATAAGGCACGATACAATAATGACAAAAATTGTTGCATCCGCGCGTAATGCTTACGAAGCCGGAAATATGAGAACCGCATATACGCTGCGGAATCACGTCCTTGTACGTCTCCGACAAAGACAGCTCCACATTGATCGCCTTGTGCCCCGTTTCGACCTGAGATACCATATCGGGCAACGAAAGATAGGCGTCCGGCCCGGCCACCACGTCGACATGATGGTGTTCGATCAGATCTTCCTTGACACGCTCGGCCATGCAGCCCAATACGCCGACAATCAGCCGTCTCCCCTTACGCTGCAAAGCATGTAACGCATCCAAACGGTTAATAATTTTCTGTTCGGCATTATCGCGCACGGAACAGGTGTTCAAAAAGACCGCATCCGCTTCGTCCAAGGTTTCGCAGGCCTCATACCCCGCCATCCGCATCACCGAGGCCACCACTTCGCTGTCGGCCACATTCATTTGACAACCGTAAGTCTCTATAAAAAGCTTCTTCATGCTATTCCTCATAAATTCAGGCTGCAAAGATAGTCAAAATAGCACAAACTCGCGGCATTTCCTCTTTTCAAAACAGTAAAATAGAATCGCCAAAATTCTAAATAAGGTTAATGCAAACATTATTTTTTTAATTATACTTTGCCGTTTCAAAAATAAAAAGCGACCTTTGTGCTGATAATGAAACATTAGATTTTTTTCATAGTTAAGGTGTAGTATAATGATGTTG
>JAJPYK010000119.1 GCA_021205005.1 Paraprevotella sp.
CAAAATTACATATTTAATTGATAATTACAAAGAAGTGGAATAATAAAAAGTGGTTGAAAGTTTTTCTTTTTGTTGTTTGTTGCGGATAAATGCAATCTCAAATCAGGATAATTCTTTGGAATCCAATCGGAAATACCTAACGGTCTATCTCTTCCAAAGAGAGCGATGTCGATGTGTGAGATTCTAATGAAACGGATTTATGAGGTTGATAAAAATGACAGGAGGCCTGGGAAACCAGATGTTTATCTACGCTATGTACTTGAAAATGAAGACAGAATTTCCGAATGTGAGAATTGATCTTTCGGATATGGTCCATTATCATGTGCATCAGGGGTATGAGATGAACAGGGTTTTTGACCTTCCCCGCACAGAGTTTTGCATCAACCGTACTTTGAAGAAAGTGATGGAATTTCTGTTCTTTAAGACCATATTGGAACGGAAACAGAGCGGCTCTTTGTTGCCTTATACGAAAAGGTATGTATGGCCGTGGATTTATTTCAAAGGTTTTTATCAGTCCGAGAGATATTTTGCAGAGGTGGCGGACGACGTGCGTAAGACTTTTGTTTTCGATGTGCGCAAGGCTGGGGCGCGTACAATCCGTGTGATGGACGAGATGAGGGCCGATCCGGCCGCCGTATCCCTTCATGTGCGGCGGGGGGACTATGTTTCGGAGAAGCATTGGAAGTCATTGGGATGTATCTGTCAACGTGCTTATTACCTCAATGCCATGTCGGCGTTGGAGAAAAGAGTGTCGCATCCTCACTACTACGTATTCTCGGAAGATCTGGATTGGGTGAAAGACAATCTGCCGTTGGCGGATGCCGATTTCGTGGATTGGAACAGAGGAGAGGACAGTTGGCAGGACATGATGTTGATGAGTCATTGCCGTCATCACATTATCTGCAACAGTACTTTCAGTTGGTGGGGCGCATGGCTGAATCCGTCTCCGGATAAAATCGTGGTGGCTCCTGCAAAGTGGGCGAGGGATAGGGACAGTCGTACCATCGCGCCGGAAGATTGGATTTTAATAGAATAAAGGAAAAATGTATGGACAGTTTTATCATAAAGAAAGTTTTACGTGCTTTATGCGACTTTCCCAAATCATTCAGACGGATACGTCATCCGAAACTGGTTCTGACATTGTTGGTGAAAAATGAAGAAGAGACGTTGGAATGGAGTCTCTTGTTTCACAAGGCTATGGGAGTGGATGCGTTCATCATTACGGATAACGGCTCTACGGATGCCACGCCTGCCATCGTTGAAAAATACCGGAAAAAAAGGTGGGTCGTGGATTCTATTGTGGATCCTATGGCCGGACATTATCAAAAAGAACTGGTTGACAGGATGATATGGAAAGCAAAAACAATATTTCATGCAGATTGGATCATCAATGCGGACGGGGATGAATTTTGGTATGCCCCCTCAGGAAATATTAAAAATGAGTTGTCCAGGACATGGGCAAACGTATTGTCATGTGAAATGAGAGTCATGTATCCTGATGAGAATAAGCCTTTTTGGGCTTGGAATCTGGCGGTGAGGAGTGTTCCTTCACCGGAGGATTATGGCTTGCCCTCATATTCTTTGTTCGGTCGACAGCTTGGAAAGGTCATTCATCGGGCTGACGGATATTTGCAGATTACGGCAGGAAATCATAAGGTGAGGATGTTACCTTGGATCGGCAAGCATTCCTATATTCTTATTTATCATTATACGATCCGTAGTCGTCGTCATTTTGTGGAGAAGATGGTGAATGGGGGACGGCAGATGGAATTGCACAAAGGCCGTCACGGTGGCCGTCATTGGCGGTATTGTTATCAATTATATAAAGAGGGGCGGTTGGATGAGGAATATGACCGTGTGTTGGGACGGGAGCAGTTTCCGCGTTTAAAGCAGGATGGATATGTGTTTGAAGATCCTGTTCCGAGTAAGATCTTTGAATGTATAAGAAAAGATGGGGAGTAATGATACAAGTTGTATTTGCGATAGATCGTGAGTTTGTGCACAGTTGTGCAGTTACTGTACTTTCTATTCTCAAGAATAATGTTTCGGCGGATTTGATGTTTCATGTGGTGGGTGACGGCTTGGAGGATCGCGACAAACGTTTTTTGGAGAATGTGGTGAAGAGGTATGGTTCTCATGTGGCTTTTTATACGGTACAGGAGGATAAGCTTCGGGGTTATGAAGTGAGATGGGGTAGGAATCGCCTTTCGAAGGTTGTTTTTTACCGTTGTCTGCTTGCCTCTGTTTTGCCGGAACAGATCTCGAAGATCCTTTATCTGGATTGCGACCTGTTAGTGCTTGTCCCATTGGATGAGTTGTGGGCGGTGGATTTGGAAGGTAAAGCCTTAGCGGCTGTTCCGGATGCTTATACCGTGAATGCAGAGCATTGCCGGAGGCTGGATTATGATATTTCAGACGATTATTTCAACGGCGGCGTTTTATTGTTGAATCTGGACTATTGGCGTAGGTACGGTCTGGAACAACAATGCAAAAGCTATTACTTGAACCATGCAGACAAACTGTTATATAACGACCAAGACTTGTTGAACGGTTTCTTGCACGGAAGTAGGGTGTTGTTGGATATGAAGTGGAATGTTCAGGAAGTGGCTTACCGTTTACCTAAAAATAAGCCCTCCGGTTGGCTCCCGTCTTATGTTGAAACTATCGTTCATCCGGCTATCCTGCATTATTCCGGACGTAAGCCTTGGCTATACCATTGCATGCATCCCCTGAGACATTTGTATTTTGAATATGAAAGCCAGCTTCCCGGAATTAAGGGGAAAAACGACGGATGGGCGGAACATGGATTGCGTTTCATTCATTGTTTGCCTTATATCTTGGGATGGAAACGCAAGAAATATGTGAATGTATCGTATGGCGGTCCGGATAAGAGGCAGTATGAGACAGAGAACTGTCCGCTGATAAGCATTATCGTGCCGATGTATAATGTGGAGTCATATGTGGAGAAATGTATTCGGTCTTTACGAGATCAGACATATGATCATATCGAAGTGATCGTTGTGGATGATGCTTCTACGGATCATTCTTATGATCAATGTAAATTTGCCATTGGAGAAGATCCGCGTTTCAAGCTGATTCGTAATTCGGTCAACCGAGGGATCTCCGCTGCCCGTAATCAGGGTTTATCTATTGCAAAAGGTGATTTTTTGGGTTTTGTCGACTCTGACGATTGGATTGAATGCGGAATGTATAGGAATTTGTACGACGCTTATCTCTGTTCGGGGGCAGATATTGTGCAATGTGGCTATTATTTGCATTTACAAGACGGGAATGTCAAGGAGTGTACGTTGGGTAAAAACGAATGTTTTGACACGCGGACAGCTTTAGAACTTTGGTTTCAAGATCGAGTGATCAAGGGTTATGCGTGGAATAAACTTTATAAAAGGACTCTTTTCGACGGCATTACGTTTCCTATGGATCGGACCTTTGAAGACATCCTGACTCTGTCCGAGGTTTTTAAACGTGCGAATATGGTTTATTTGATCGGGTACATGGGGTATCATTATGCAGAACGACGTGAAAGTATTGTGAATAGGGCCTTTATGCAGAATCAGTGGAGGATTATTTATATGCATTGGACGTTAAGCATGCCTATGCGGAAGCCCTGGGACTTTGGAAAGATTCCGATCGTTTTTTAACTAACATGTATTTGCGTATTTTAGATCGCTCTTTAAGCAATGAGGAAAGTGTCGATGAACGGTCGGTTCTGATAGGCTACCTGATAAAGAATGTGAATGGAAAACGTTTGTTGGTAAAGTCTCCTTATTTGGCTTTGAGAAGATTTATTTGCTTGCATCTTTTTACTATATATAAAGGACTTACTTTATTCTTCTTGAATGGGAAAAAGAAATAATCACTATATTACAGGAATTTGAATGGAAAATAAACCTTCATTTGCCTCTACAGAGGGGCCGTTAATCACTTTGGTCGTGCCCATATATAATGTAGCTCCCTATTTGGAACGTTGTCTACATTCATTGGAAAGACAGACTTATCAGAATATAGAAGTTATACTAATGGACGATTGTTCCACGGATCGGAGTCTTGAGATAGCGGAGAAGATGTCGGCAACGGACGGACGTTTTAAGGTTTTTTGCCTGCCGAAGAATTCGGGTGCAGGAGATACGCGACAAGCAGCGATAGACAAATCTTCTGGCGAGTTCATCGGGTTCGTGGATGCAGATGATTATGTGGATGCCGATTTTGTCGCGGTTCTTTATGGCTTGATAAAAGAAACCGGGGCAGATATGGCATGCTGCCAACATTATTTTTATGATGAGAAATACCGGCGTTTGCGTACACCTTGGGTCTCTGACAATAAGATTGTTCGTCTTTCTTCCTGCGAGGCTATGCATAAAATGAGATGTTATGATCAGATGGACGAAGGGTTGTGGAATAAATTGTGCCGACGCAGGATTGTCGTCAATCATCGGATGAAGGCCTTTCCGTTTGAGGATGCTTTTGTTTTGTATAAGTATACTCCGGAAGCGAAAAGTATAGCCTTGTGCTGTATTCCGCTTTATTATTATTACCAACGCGACGGATCTCTCATGCATACGGTTTATACACCTTATAAAGCTTTTGCCCGTTATAAACTGGACATATTGAAAGAAAGGGCTATTATGGGAACGACGAGATTGGATGTCGGCGTCGCTTGCCATTACATAAGGAGAGGGTTGAAACTTCTACGTGAGTTCGGACTGCTTGGGAAAGAGTTCGATGTGTCAGATGCTTGTCGGGGGATATTGGAGTGTTTGCATGAGTTTGATGATGTTCCCAATAGAAAATTGAGTATGAAGGATCGGCTCGCGAAGTATCTTGTCTATAAGGATTTGTGGAAATATCTGGAGGTAAACCGCAAGTTCGTGACTTTGTTTCAGAAAAAGAAAATAGAGAAAGTGAGACGAAAATATGCCTTGTTGACGATGGACGTATTTCAGAATGGATTATAGAAAGCAGCAGGATGGAAGATGGTGAAATGATAAAAGTGGCGTTGTGTACGGATACTTATTATATGATGGCTTGCGGTCCTTGTGTAGTTTCGATTTTTGAACATCACCGGAAGACACCTTGCCATATTTATGTGATAACAAAGGAGCTACCGCAAGAGGATGTGGATGGCTTGAAATATATTGCAGCCCGATATGGCGTGCAGTTGACTCTAAAGACTATTGATTCGGATTTTATACAAGGTTTGAAAGTGAACGAACGGTTCAGAGAATCTGTGTACTATCGTTTTCTTCTTCCGAATCTGTTTCCGGAAGAGAAGAAAATGCTTTATCTGGATTGTGATACTCTGGTTAACGGTTCGTTACGTGAACTTTGGGAGACGGATATAGACGGCTATGCTTGTGCTGTCGTGGAGGATCAGGAAGCCGATGACATTACGTTGAAAAATAGGATTGGAGTGTATGACACTACTTATTTTAATTCGGGAGTTCTGTTGATTAATATGGATTATTGGAGGATATATCATGTGGCAAGGCGATTGGTGGATTTCATTCGGGAGCATCCAAGTGCTTGTCTTTTCCCATATCAGGATGCTTTGAATGCGGTATTGCATGATGAAATGAAATATCTGCCATATGGTTATAACTACCAAGATTTGTGGTATACGTGCGACTACCAGTGGTTAAGGCTTCATGCTTCGAAATTCAAGGAGGTGGAGCGTTGGAAAAAAAATCCGGTAGTGGTATATTTTGCAGGGGGGAACAAACCTTGGCAAAAGGATTGCAGTCATCCTTTTGCTAAGTATTATTTGGAATGCTTGTCCAAGACGCCGTGGACTGTGGCCCGTTATAAGAAAGTGCGTAAGGGTGAGAGAGCTTCTTTATATGGAGAGCGTTCAAAAATGCCTCATAAATATATACGGAGATTTAATCGTCTCTTACTTGTTTTTATTATAGAGACAATAGCCTTTTTCATTTATTTGCTATGTTTACAAAGCTGATTTCTTCCGCTAAAGAGGGAAAACCACGATACTCATGTAGTCGGCGTTAGCAAGAATTGCATGCTGATTCTTCATTTGAACACGGAGCGGAATGATTTTCATCGCTATGTTCGGTTGGAGGAATGTGAGTAAAATAGGATAAAAATCATGGCGGTGGTTGGTCACTTTAATAGAAATGCCTACCTTTGCATCAATTCATTCATTTGAATATTTATGGTTAAACAATTTTTTTCTTTGCTCAAACGATATATGAAGCCCTATCGTAAATACCTGACATGGGCGGTCATATTGAATTTCCTTTCGCAATGGATGAACGTATTCTCTTTCATGGCATTGATCCCTATTTTGAACATTCTGTTTAAGATAGATACCACTACCTATGAATACATTCCGATGGATATCCACCATCTGAATAAGGATGTGTTGGTGAATAACGGATATTATTATATCAATTACATTATTAATACGCACGGGGCTTTCTTTACCTTGATCATGATGGGTATTATTCTGATCGTGATGACGCTGTTGAAAACGGCGGGTTATTTTGCTTCGTCGGCCGTCATGGTGCCGCTTCGTACGGGCATCGTGCGCGATATTCGTATACAGGTATATGACAAGGTGCTGAATTTGCCGTTGAGCTTCTTCTCCGAGGAGCGCAAGGGAGATATCATCGCCCGTATGAGTGCGGACGTTTCAGTGGTGGAAAACTCTATTACGAGTTCCATTGATATGTTGATTCGTAACCCGATCACGTTGATCGTTTGCTTTATCACCTTGTTTGGGGTCAGTTGGCAATTGACTTTGTTTGTCATCATCATTCTTCCGTTGGCCGGTTGGATCATGGGCGTAATCAGTCGGAAGCTGAAAAGCCAGTCTGTCGTAGCTCAGGCGCAATGGGGAGATATTATGTCGCAACTCGATGAGACCTTAGGCGGGTTGCGCGTCATCAAGGCTTTCATTGCCGAGCGTAAGATGTCCCAGCGTTTCGTCAAGACGAACAATGACTTCAGAGATGCCATGAATGCCATGGTGATCCGTCAGTCATCGGCACATCCGATGAGTGAATTTCTGGGTACTTGCGTGATTGTGATCGTCTTATGGTTCGGAGGTGCATTGATCCTGAATCAGTATTCTCCGATAGATGCGGCCATGTTCATCTTCTATCTGGTGATTCTTTACTCTATTATCACCCCCTTGAAAGAATTCTCCAAGGCATTTTATAATATCCCCCAGGGGTTGGCCAGTATGGACCGTATCGACATGATTCTGAAAGCAGAGAATCATATAAAGGAGACTGAACATCCGTTGCCGCTCGAGAGTTTTGAGAAAGAGCTGGAGTTTCGCGACGTATCCTTCTCTTATATAGAGGGCAGGCCCGTCTTGAAGCACATTAATTTGAAAGTGGAGAAAGGCAAGACGGTGGCTCTGGTCGGTCAGTCCGGTTCCGGAAAGTCCACGATGGTGGACTTGGTTCCCCGTTATCACGATGTGGGCGAAGGAGCCTTGTTGATTGACGGAAAGAATGTGAAGGACGTATCGATAGCTTCTTTACGCTCGTTGATCGGGAACGTGAATCAGGACGCCATCTTATTCAATGACACTTTCTATAACAATATCACTTTCGGAGTGGAGAATGCCACGCTGGAACAGGTGATCGACGCGGCTAAGATTGCCAATGCACATGACTTTATTATGGAGTCGGAAAAAGGATATGACACGATGATCGGCGACCGGGGCGGACGCCTGTCCGGGGGACAACGCCAACGTGTCAGCATAGCACGGGCCATTTTGAAAAACCCTCCGATTCTGATCTTGGATGAAGCGACTTCGGCTTTGGATACGGAGTCGGAGCGTCTGGTGCAGGAAGCTTTGGAACGGTTGATGAAGTCGCGTACGACGATTGCCATCGCCCATCGTCTCAGTACGATCAAGAATGCCGATGAGATCTGCGTACTTTATGAAGGTGAGATCGTAGAGCGTGGTACGCATGAAGCTTTGATCGCTTTGAACGGTTACTATAAGAAGCTGAACGACATGCAGAGCTTATAATTACGGGCTATATGGAACCCTTAGTTTCTGTAATTATACCGAATTACAATTATGCACGGTTTCTGGTCCAACGCATAGATTCCGTTTTGGGGCAAACCTATTCCAACACGGAACTGATCATTCTGGATGATGCGTCGACAGACGGGAGTCGGGACGTGATCGAGGCTTATCGGAACGAACCGAAAGTGAAGCATATCATCTTCAATGAGGTCAACAGCGGTTCCACGTTCAAACAGTGGGAACAGGGCTTCGAGTCGGCGAAAGGAGATTTTATTTGGATCGCCGAATGCGACGACTATGCAGACCGCTTTTTTTTAGAGAAAATCTTGAGTCGGATGCAAGCCGATGCCACATTGAAGATAGGTTTCTCCAACTCTTATTGGGTCACCCCGGAGAAGTCTTTTATCAATAAAGATTATACTATTTCCGAACCCCTCCAAATTTACGAGGGGAAGTCATTCATCCGTCATCATTTGTTGAAAGAGAATTTCATATATAATGCCAGCATGGCCGTGTTCAGAAAGGATGCCCTGAAGGGAGTGGATCCGGAGGTGGCAACCTATAAATCTTGCGGAGACAAGCTATTCTGGAGTTCACTTGCGGCACAGGGACGTGTGCTTTTTGTTTGTGAACCCTTGAACTATTTCCGGATTCATCCGGAAAAGGTGACATCGAATTCTATAGCCAACGGGACACTTTTCAAGGAAGAACACCGCTTTTTCGTCCGGAATATCCGGAGCGGGTATATTACATGGGCAAACCGGCTGAATGTCGTGTCTTATTTTGTGGACTACGTGCGCCGCACTCGTCCGCGTTTCCTTTCCGAGGCCATCTATGAAGAATGCCTGAATCTGTGGGAGAGCGAGAGAGACTACCGGAATCCGGAACTGCCTTTGGCATACAGATGGGGTTGTTATCTTGCAAAGATCTGCCGCAAAACGGCTTGATGCCATGAAAGTCTCCATAGTCATACCTGTTTATAATGTGGCTTTGTACGTAGAGGACTGTCTGAAGTCCGTACTGGCACAGACTTATGATGACCTGGAAGTGGTCATCGTCAACGACTGTACGCCGGACGGGAGTATGGAGCTCGTGCGGCGCGTGCTCGGCGACAGTAAGATAAAACGGGAAGTACAGATCCTCGAACATGACTGCAACAAGGGGCTTTCGGCTGCCCGCAATACGGGACTTGCCCATTGTACCGGAGAATATGTGTTCTTCTTGGACAGTGACGACGAGATCACGCCCGACTGCATTGAGATCTTGGTGAAAGAAGGCGTAGGCAGCCGCAGACCCGATATGGTGGTGGGAGATTATGTGGTGAGAAACTCTACAGACTTCTTTCCTCCGCTGAAAATGCCGACCACTTTCCTTCAAGACAAAGAGGATATTGTCCGTACCTATATGGAAGAGAAAGTCTACGTCATGGCATGGAACAAGTTGGTGAGAAAAGACTTCATAACCGGGAACGGCTTGTTTTTCAGAGAAGGGCTGATCCACGAGGACTGTCTGTGGAGTTTCCAATGCACTTGTGCGGCCTCTTCTGTGGCCATCGTCAAGCATCCCACCTATATATATAAGGTAAGGGCCAACTCCATTAAATCTTCCACCAAACAGGCCAAAGACGTACATGCCTTGAAAGAGGTGCTTTCCGGTATGGTGCAATATGCCGCCTACTGTACCTTGGAGCACAACAGGCATGTATTCTCTTTCATAGAAGAGGAAAAGCTCAGACTTCTTTATGCTTGTCGAAATTACGGTTACGACCGCATAAGTTTCGCCCGCGAGGTATATGACTGGTTTTCTTCCTTGCCCGGACCCGGTCTCATCCGGATTTTCTTATGGGACGTATTGAAGACTCGGTATTGCGTCAGGGATGCCCATTATTTCCTGCCAGCTGCTCTGCGCGTGGCATACTATTGGTCCTTGCCCGAGTATCTGGCACACCGTTCCCGTCACGGATATAAGTTCCGTTTTTATTTCTGGTTCTTTTCTTCTCTTATCCGGCGTGCTTTCTTTCCGTCGTCCGTGACCTTACCGGAAGCGGCAACCGAGTGATATTGCGTTTTCCGCATTCATTTTCGCGGCGTATTCCGGAGAATGTCCTTTTCTATCCGGGCATAAAGTTCCATTCTTCTCTTTTGCATGTCCGACGTGTTGAACATATCCTTGAACTTATCCAAACTCCGGTCGGCCAACTGTTTTTGCAGATCCTGACGGTTGAGCAGTTGTGCTATGGCCGATGCGAAGTCCTCCGGCGTATCGGCGATGAGGCAATCCTCACGGTCGGTGAGCGGCAGACCTTCACTACCCTTGGAGGTGGTGACCACGGGCGAAGCGGCAAAGATGGAGTCCAGAATCTTCATACGCATGCCGCTTCCTATCCGGATGGGTACGATCGACACTTTGCCGTTGGCGAACCCTTGCAGGTCGTCGACGAATCCCGTGAATTCCACTTCGTGGGCAAGGCCCTTTATCTTCTGTTGTATCTCTTCGTTCCATACTCCTACGATGTAGACTTTCGTCTCGACGCCTTTACGGTTCAATACCGGCATGACTTCCTTGCTGAACCATACCAGGCCGTCGGCATTCGGAAAGTGAGCCCCGTTGCCGATGAAGATCAGGTCCTTTCCCGGTTGGAAGAGGGGATCGGTTTTGGGGGCGGCCACGGCCGCCGGCGACACGTAGACATCGGCCGTCGGGATGTCGGCCTGCATGATTTGTCTGTCGGTCTCTGTCAGGGCGATGATCTTGTCGTAATGGCTCAATGCCTTCTGTTCAACGTCTTTCAGCAGGTTGAACAGAAGCAGATCGTTCGGTTTGACCTCCTGAAACAGATCCAGCTCATTCCGGTTACGGACGTAGCGGATTTCGTGTTGAACGAAGACCTTCACCGCCTTCTCCGGCAGCAGATGGACCAAAGGCAGACATTCGTAGAACTCCACCTGGATGAGGTCGAATCCCCGTCGGGCGGTTTCGTACACGAAATCGTGGAAATCAATCGGAAAAACCGTGCCCGGCATGCTTTGGAAAAGGCAGGAATGCAAGCGTACGAAGTCTTTCCTCTCGACGGACTTCACCATGCCTTGAGACTGCAACCATCTGTATCTTTTGATCCTACGGTCGATCTTACGTTCCATCGAGCGGCGTATGGCATCGAAAAAACGGTAGGCAAATGTGCGGGGCATGTTTTCCAACTCGTCCTGGTCTTCGTGGAGACGTGACGTCAGATGCGGGTTGATGAAAGGATAGAAATCCACATCCGGCCAGATCTTCCGGAGTGCGTGCATGCCCTGTTCAGCCTCTTCCGTCTTTACGTAGGTCACTATCGAAACCTCATGTTCTTTTCGTATGCAGTCCAGCATATTGAATGTCGCCTGATTTCCCCCTGAGTTCAACGGGTAAGGTACATAAGGCAGGATAAACAAAATTCTCATATTTCTTTATATGTCCGTTTCGGTATAAATTTGTTTCCGTATCTGGTATAGATGTCCGGGATCGTATAAGGATTTAAATATCGTTTCGGCTTTGTCCGACAGCGCTTCCTGCCTGGCGGGAGACTGTTGCAAGGCCATCATGGCTTTTGCAAAAGATGTGCTTTCATCGGCGATCAGGCATGTCTCTCCGTTTCGGAAAGGAAGTCCTTCCACTCCTTTCGATGTGGTGATGAAAGGAGAATGTGCTTTGATGGCTTCTAATATCTTGATTCTCATGCCACTGCCGATGCGCAGGGGGATAATGGAGATCTTTCCGTTAAGGAACGCCGTCAGATTTTCTATATAGCCCGTGAATCGGATTTCGGGATGCTTGTGCAGGACGGATTCGCGGTCTGTCTTCTGCCAGTTGCCCACCACATAGATATTTCCCGTGCAACCCTTCTCTTGCAAGAGAGGCAGGATCTCGTTTGAGAACCAGTGCATGGCGTCCTGGTTGGGAAAATGGTTGCCACTGCCGATGAACACGAAGTCGCGACAGGGTCTGAAGGCTACGCTCTGTTCCGGATGTACGGTGCTCACGGGCGACACGCTGATGCGTTGCGCCGGAAGATAGTCGGACAGGATCTGCTTGTCGGTTTCCGTCAGGGTTATGATGCGGTCGTAAGCGTGCAAGGCGCCGATCTCCATCGACTTGGCTTCTTCATACGCCAGTATGTCATTGTCGCAGGGCGTCCTGAAGAGTTTGATTTCGTTGGCGTGTCTTACGAATCTCAGTTCGTGGTGGACGAAGATGCGTTTTACATCGCTGGGCAGGATATAGCCCAGAAAGAGAAATTCATACATTTCCACCTGTATGATGTCGAACCCGCGCCGCGAAATGTCATGTACGAACCTCTGGAATCCCGGGTTGTATTGGGGGAGATAGATCGGCAACTGCGATTGCGCCCGCGCGGGATCGCCTTCCGGACTTCTTCGTGACCAACGCTTATAAGCCCGTTTATATTTGCGGGCGAAAGAGCGATTGAGGAAAGACAGGATCTTGCAATAGATGTTTTCCCGATAAGGTTCTTCCGGATATTCCGCCTGGCCGTGGTACAAGTGGAACGTGACGTCGGGCCAAAGCTCGCGGAGGCGGTTTACCCAATCCACCTGTTGCAGGTTCACTCCGCCCCTTACGCCGTGGTGGCGGATGCTCAACCCCAAAGATACCTCATATTCTTTCCTCATGCTGTCTATCATGGAAAACACAGCCTTATTC
>JAJPYK010000174.1 GCA_021205005.1 Paraprevotella sp.
ATATTAAAGGAATTATAGTGCAAAGTTACGGATTTATTTCCTATTTTTTACCGCAATACTTAAAAACGTATATACGAAATTAAATCAGCCTTCTCCCGCAAACTTTTTATGGCACCGCAAACGGCATCGCCCCGGAATAAGGCATAATGAACCAAAACTAACAGAGAAAAACCAATGTCATCCCCCGTCCGGCTCAGATTTATGAGCAAAAAAAAAACTTTTTTCCCTTTATGTTATTTAATAAATGTCTATCTTTGCCCCTGCATTGGTTCGTCTCCTCCAAGGTATACGGAGGAACGATTAAAAGGGAATCAGGTGAGAATCCTGAACAGTCCCGTTGCTGTATGTCTCATAATCAGCGTAGTAAACACACACTAATGCCACTGAAAGGCCTCGTGCCGATTGGGAAGGCTTTTATTGCGGAGACGAGTCAGAAGACCTGCCGTGCAAGTTATGTTCAATAGCTTTCGAGGACGAGCTATGAATCCGCAGACCTGTGTGTGGCTCACCTGCCATACGACAGGGCCGTTATTCATATTGACAGTTTTTCTTTAGAGCTATTTTGATGGAGTTTATTACTATCAAATAGAATTGTCATGGGGAATCGTACACTCAGGAGTATCCTGTGCCTGATAGGAGGATACTGCCTGTCCCATACCGTAAAGGCACAAAACGCTCCGGACAGTATTCGGAACTTGGGCGAAGTCGAAGTGAAAGCCCAGACCTATAAAGAAGTCATTCCGGCCCAGAAACTGAAAGGCGAAGAACTTAAAAAGCTCAACAGTTTTTCCGTGGCCGACGCCATCCGTTACTTCTCCGGCCTGCAAATCAAGGACTACGGAGGAGTGGCCGGACTTAAAACGGTCAACATCCGCAGTATGGGCACCAACCACATGGGTGTCTATTTCAACGGCATCCAATTGGGCAACGCCCAGAACGGACAGGTGGATCTGGGCTAGTTTTCGCTCGACAATATAGAGGAAATCGCACTCTACAACGGCCAGAAAAGTGACATCTTCCAGTCGACACGAGAATTCGGTTCCTCAGGCAGCATCTACCTGACCACACGACGCCCTCGGTTTGAAGCCGGACGCCATGCCAACCTGACGGCCAAAGTCAAAGCCGGTTCTTACGGCCTCATCGATCCCGCCCTGCTTTACGAATACAAATTGAGCGACAAAGTGAGCGGAAGCATCAGCACGGAATGGATCAGTTCGGAGGGGAATTATAAATTCCGCTACCGAAGGGTAGATGTGAGCGGGAAGCTGCAATATGACACTACGGCGGTACGCCACAACAGCGATCTCGACGCCCTGCGCGTCGATGCCGGACTCTACGGACTTTTCGAGAAAGGCAAATGGAATGTCTTTGCCTACCATTATACCTCGGAACGCGGCGTGCCCGGCGCCATCGTGAACAATGTATGGAAACGATCCGAACGGCTGTGGGACCGGAATTCCTTTCTTCAAGGCAGTTTCGAATGGAATTTCCGCCCCCGTCTCAGCATGCGCGTCAATACGAAGTATGCTTTCGACTACACCCACTACATGAATAACAACACAGACATCAAGCTGACGGACAATATTTACAAGCAGAAAGAATTTTATTTCTCATGGGCCGGAAAATGGGCCGTCACGAAAAACTGGGACGTATCCGTCGCGTACGACTTCCAATGGAACGATTACGTGGGTTTCGATGTCAACAAAGACCCGGACAAAGAGCACCCTATGAACACGGCCCGACGGGGCACGCACTATCTTTCGGCCGCCACGGCCTTTACCGTAGCCGACCGTTTGAAAGTACAGGCCAGTCTATTGGGAACTCTCGTCGACGAAGAGAAAAGAGAGCGAGACCAGGCACCTAACAAAAGCAAACTCACTCCCGGCATCTTCCTCTCCTACCAACCGTGGAAAAGACACGACCTTGTTTTCCGAGCCTTCCACAAAACAGCCTACCGCATGCCGACATTCAACGACCTGTACTACACGGACATGGGCAATCCGGCCCTGTTACCAGAGACGGCCACGCAATACGATGCCGGCGTAGTCTACGACCTGCTCCGGGAGCAACGCATTTTCCGGAACTTCCACATAGCGGCAGACGTCTACTACAATAATGTGAAAAACAAAATCGTATCATGGCCGCAGGGACCGCAATTCCGTTGGACCACCATCAATCTCGGGCGTGTCGACATCCGCGGCATAGACGTCAGCGCCGCATGCACGCTGGCTTTCCCGCACGAATGGACGCTGACGGGAAAAGTACAGTACACCTACCAGAAAGCCATTGACGTGACCAACCCGTCCGACACGTACTATCGCGACCAGATTCCCTACATACCTTGGCACAGCGGTTCGGCCATAGCGAGCCTCTCATGGGGCACATGGTCGCTCAATTACAGCTTCATTTACGTAGGCGAACGCTACAACCAGCAGGAGAACATCATATACAACCACACCCAACCTTGGTACACAAGCGACATGACTTTGATGAAGGAACTGCGCATACGGGGAGTAAGACTGCGGCTCACGGCAGAAATAAACAACCTCTTTGCACAGGACTATGACGTCATCCTGAACTATCCCATGCCTTTGCGCAACTACAAATTCGGACTCACCGTAGAACTCTGACCCTCATGAAACACCGCAAATTCCATATTCCTCACCTTGCCGCCATACTGTCTCTCGCGGCCATTCTCCTGGCGATCGCAGCCTGCCGGGAGATCGAACTGGTCGTACCCACAGAGTACGAACTGCTCCCTGCACCGATCGATCCCTCGGCCCGTCCGGCAGGCATGTACTTGCTCAACGAAGCCAACATGGGAAGCAACAAGGCTTCGATAGACTATGTAGACTTCCGTAACGCTTACTACGTGCGCAATATCTACGCCGGACGCAATCCCGAGGTGGTGAAAGAACTGGGCGACGTAGGCAACGACATTCAAATCTACGGCAGTAAACTCTATGCCGTCATCAACTGCTCGCATAAAGTGGAGGTGATGGATGCCGCTACCTGCCGCAGGTTGGGACAGGTAGACATTCCCAATTGCCGCTACATCCGTTTCGCCAAAGGGAAAGCCTACGTCTCGGCATACGTAGGTCCGGTGACCATCGACCCGAACGCCCAGCTCGGTGCGGTGTACGAAGTAGACACGGCCTCACTTCAGGTGACGCGAAAGGTCACCGTAGGTTATCAGCCCGATGAATTGGAAGTCATGGGCGAATATCTTTACGTGGCCAATTCGGGAGGCTACCGGGCGCCGGACTATGACAGCACGCTTTCCGTGGTGGAAATCTACGGCATGAAACAAATACAGAAGATTCCCGTAGGCATCAATCTGCACCGCGTGCGCAAAGACCGCTACGGCAAGCTGTGGGTGACTTCGCGCGGCGACTATGTCAATATACCCTCCAACCTCTACGTGCTCGACCGCAAAGACAAAAATTCCAAAGAGATGGCCGTTACGGACACTCTCAACATCCCATGTTCGGAGATGTACATACAAGGAGATTCGCTCTACTTTTACAGCGTGGAATGGAACAAGCAGACGGAACGCAACACCGTCACCTACGGTATCATCGACGTCAGAACCAAACAACTCCTGACCGACCATTTCATCACCGACGGTACGGAGGCCGACATCGTGATACCCTACGGCATCGCCGTACATCCCCTGACGGGATACATTTACGTGACCGATGCCAAAAACTACGTGTCGAGCGGCGTGCTCCATTGCTATGACCGCTACGGCAAAAAGAAATGGAGCGTACGCACCGGCGACATACCCGCCCACATAGTATTTTACGATCCGCAATAAATGAAGACCATACGCATGAAACTCATCTCACACGCCGCATTAGGGCTCGCGCTGTCCGTCTTATCGGCCTGCCGACAGGAGATTCCGATGGTCAGCCTCGGAGTAGACAGTCAGTACCGCATCGAACGGATGAAAAAGCTCATCCTCCATCCTGAATTTACGGGAGAAGCCTACCGCTGGACCATGGAAGACCGTAACGGAGCCTACTCGGTCGTATCCGCCGAACGCGACTATATCTTCGTGGGACAAAAGCCCGGCCAGTATAAGTTGCGTCTGGACATCATCGACCCGCAGAACCCCATAACGCAGGACGTCGAGATCCAGGTGGAAGAAGAAGCCGTGGCTTACAGCCGGTACATCACGAATGTATACGAATACCGCCCCGCCCCAGGACAATTTGTCAACATCATGCCGCTCTATGAGACCGGAGACACTGAAGAAACCATGCGCAAGAAGACGCAAGACTGCATCGCCGGTACGAACGACATCATGATCTCGCTCGGAGGATTCGGCGGATACGTCACCTTCGGCTTCGACCATACCATCGTCAACGTACCGGGACAAAAAGATTTCAAGATCCTGGGCAACGCTTTCTATGCCGATGCCAATCCGAACCCCTCGGCGCCGACATCGGGCGGAAGTTGCGAACCGGGCATCGTCATGGTGTCTCTCGACCGCAACAACAACGGACGTCCGGACGATGAATGGTACGAGCTGGCCGGAAGCGAATACTACAAACCGGAAACCCTGCACAGTTTTCAGATTACTTACACCCGACCGCCGGCAGACAAGACGCAGACGCCCGACCCCGACAGCCCGATTACGGACACCACCTATATCCGCTGGGAGGCCAACGACGGCGAAACGGGCTACATAGCCAAAAATACCTACCACAATCAGGCCTACTATCCGGCCTGGATCGCCGAAGATGAACTGAGCTTCACGGGAACCAGGCTGGCCGACAACGCAGTGGACGAAAGCGGAGGGAAAGGATCTTATTTCGTTCTCTACGCCTATGACTGGGGCTACGTCGACAACCATCCCAACAGCGAGGAAGACAAAATCAGCTTCGACATCGGATGGGCCGTAGACCGAGAAGGGCATCCGGTCTACCTGCCCGGCGCAGACTTCATCCGGGTGTATACCGGAGTGAACCAGCAGTGCGGCTGGCTGGGCGAGACATCCACCGAGATGAGCCGTGCCGAGGACCTGCACGTGACAGACCAAACCCATTATTTACCCAACCCCTAAACAAACTCTTTATGAGAAAAACGATTTTACGTTACGCCGCAACCTCCGTGTTGCTCTCCGTCGCCGCCCTGACGAAAGCGCAGGCAGACTATACCGACGGCGTGTTCATGCTCAACGAAGATTGGTACGGACACAACAACAGCACGCTCAACTTCATCCGTCCAGACAACGCCACCGATCCCTTCGAGTATTATATCATACAGAGCAACGAGGCCAATGCCGGACAATCCCTGGGGGCTACGGCACAATTCGGAGCGATCTACGGCGATAATATCTACATCATATCCAAACAGGATCAGGATGCCGGCAGCGGACTCTCGCCGGGTGAGACCGGAGAAAGCCGCAGGGGTGGACGCATCGTGGTGGCCGATGCCCGGACCATGGAAATCAAATGCCGCATCCCTGTCATCAAGGCCAATGCCGAAGGTACGTCCGTGGCCGACGGACGGAGCTTTGTGGGCGTGGACGAGACCAAAGCTTACGTAGGCACCTCTAACGGCATCTACGTGCTCGACCTTTCTTCTTTTGAAATAACCCGGTGCATAGAGGGCACGGAGAATCCGCTCGTGACAGGACACGAAGACAATGCCGACGGCACCGGCCCTCTCTACCAGAACCAGATCGGCATGATGCTCCGCACGCCGGATTACGTCTTCGCCATACAACAGGACAAAGGCATACTGGTCATCGACCCGCAGACGGACCGGGTGGTACGGACCATCGAAGGGTGTTTCAGCACCATGACGATGAGCAAGGACGGCCAGATCTGGGCGGGACACAACAGCAATATGGATTACCAGCATTACCCCTACGGCAACATGGGCTCGAGCGGCGAATGCTGGGAGGGCACGGAACTGCTGCGCATCGACCCTGAAACGTTCGAGACGGAAGCCGTCCGCCTCAACGCCGGAGGTATCAATCAGAGCTGGTATGCCTGGAACGCCGGTTCGCTCTGCGCCGGCACGAAAGAAAACGTGCTCTACTTCACTTACAACGACAACAAATGGAGCTGGTTCACCACTTCCAAACTGTATAAGTTCGATGTGGCCTCACGCACCTCTACCCTCCTCTACGACAGCAGTACGGAGGGGCGTTACTTCTATGGGGCGGCTCTCCGCGCAGACCCGTCGACCGACCGCCTGTATGCCGCGCTCTATCTGGACAATGTGGTGCAAAGCTATTGGGTATACCAAATGTCCCCTGAAGGAAAAGTACTGCAAGCACTGGAGCCGATAGACCGCTATTGGTTTCCGGCCCTGTTCATCTTCCCCGACAACCAGGCTCCAGAAGTGGACGAATTTCCGGACCTCACCTTGGAAGACGACAGCCTGACCATCGACCTGAGCGACATGGCTACGGATGCCGACAGCCCGTCGGCCGCCATCGTAAAAAGCGTCAAGGGCAACAGCCACGCCGAAGTGGTCGACGCCACGATCAGAAACAACCGGCTCACCCTACGCCCGCGGGCCGTGGGAGAAAGCGACCTTATCCTGCGCTTCAACTCCAACGGCAAGTGTGTGGACCGCACGCTGCACGTCCGCTCGCTCTACACCGATGTACGCGCAACGACCCGCACCTTCCTGCACGTCCGCATGGAAAACGGAAGGCTCCGCATAGAAGGGCTGGAACAACCGTCACCCGTCGAAATTTACGACCTCGCGGGACGCCTTGTCCGCCGCACGACCATAACGCCGGGACAGTCGGTAGAAGACCTTCCGGACAGAACTGGATACCTCGTCAGAATCGGACAGCAGACCTTTAAAGTCATGTGACCTCCGGCATCGCCTCTCATGGAACCGGACATGGAAATATCCGAATTTTTCCTCGTCGAGGCGCATGAGGCGGACTGTCGCTCCCATTCATCATATATCATTGAAAAAGAGACGAATGCAAAAATGGAAAAGAACAAAGGATTTTTCTGCGCCAAAAAACGGATCAATCTCCGCAGAACGGCAGATTTTTCTCCGCAGAACGCGACGTCGTTCTGCGGAGATCCAACCTCCCCCGCCCGCACTGTCGGGTTATTTCTCAAACTCGGGACAAAGCCTGCATCAGGCTGCGACCATAAACAAACCTATTTATTCACCTAAAGTTTTATGTAATGAAGAAACTTACTCTGAAAATGTCGGCACTCGTCGCCACGGCCTGGCTTTCCATCGCCACGGCACTGGCGGGCGATCAGTTCGTGCCGAAAACGTATTCCTATACCAATATAGGAATGAGCAGTCAGGCCACCATCAACATCCCGATGACGGACCTGTTCACCTATCCCGACGACCTGGACGCCACGGCCAACCTCGACGAGGCCGGCGTCACCGCCGAATTCGAATATCTCAATGAGGATGTAGTGGGACTTTACAGATACGAATACTACAAATTCGGCAAGGTGCAGGAACTTTATCTGATGCGTAAAGGCGGCTACGTGACCGGAAAAGCCGATGTGACCGTCAAACTGACCTACAAGGGACAAACCGTAGAGAATAAGCTGGACATCAACATCGTGTCCATGATAGCCAGAGACGACTCCTATACGATCGACTTAGGCAAGAGCCTGACGATGCCCGTACTCTCCAACGACAACTTCATGTTGAACAGCGACAAGAACAAGGCGGCCCTCGAAATCATACAGGCACCGGTAAACGGTACGGCCACCGTAGTGTCCGGAGGGGATAACGCACCGGACAGCATCAAGTACGTACAAAACGAAGGTCTGGACAACTACACGTTCGATGAACTGAAATACCGGGTGAAGCTCGGCGAGGAGACCTCGGATGCCACGGTGAAGATCGACATCCACCAAAATGCTTATGCTTCGCGGGTCATCGAATTCCTGCCTGCGCCCGGACAGTTCACCAACCAATTGTCCACAAGTAAGGCGGCCGAAAGCACGTTAGGCACGCAAGGCGGCACCATCAGTTTGGGCGCATTCGGCGGATACGTCATCTACGGTTTCGACCAACCGATCAAAAACGATCCGAGAAATCCCTACGGCGTAGACTTCACCATCAAAGGCAACTCCTTTATCGGCGACCTCTATGGCGTATGGACCGAACCGGGTGCAGTGCAGGTATGCCAGGATCTGAACGGCAACGGAGTGCCCGATCCGGACGAACCATGGTATGAACTGGCCGGTTCCGACTACTGGTTGAGCACCACCAGACACAACGCCAAAATGACGTATTACAACCCGAACTATGACACGCGCTACACCGTGCCCTGGACACTCACCTATACCGACAGCGACGGCAAGGAACAAACGGAAGCCGGGGCCGTATTGACAAACCAATTCCACCAGCAGTCTTACTACTCCGATCCGTTCGACTTCGGTTGCAACCGCGACTCGATTACCTTCGAGGGCTCCATCATCCGCAGCTCCATCGACATGAGCGCACCGAGCTACATCGAATTCTACCGCGCTCCGGCTTTCGGCTACTGCGACAACCGCGGATACAACCAAAACGACCTGTCCACCGCCATGAACCCGTATTATAATGACGAGAAAGGCAATGCGGCCGATGGTTTCGACTTGGGCTGGGCCGTAGACAAGGACGGCAACCACGTGGATCTGGACCATGCGGACTTCGTGAAAATATATTGTGCCGGCAGCGCCAACGCAGGCTGGCTCGGCGAATGGTCTACCGAAGTACTCGGCGTAGGCATCACGACGCCCGATCCGAATTACGAACCGAAGGACTACTATCTGAATTATATCGGCATCACCCAACTTCAGGTCATCCGCGGCCAGGAATGCCAGTTCGAAGGGTTCCTCTTCAAGAACGGACGTCCCGTGACGGAAGGCGAACCCCGCTGGTGGCTCTCTACCGATAGCGTAGGTACCATTGACCAGACCGGTCTGTTCAAAGCCACGCACGACGGAAATACCAAGATTTATTTCAGCCGGAAAGACGACATCCCGACCGACTCCATCAGCATCGATGTAGTCGACCTCACTTCCGTACTCATCGATTTGGAAGGCAACGCCAGCACCGTGTCGAACGATACGATACAAATGGTTGCAGGCGAAACGGCTTATATCAACGTTCAATGCACCGACAGCCGCGACGGAAGCCTGAACTGTACGGCACGCAACCGATATATCTATGAAACGTTCGACTGGACCACTTCCGATCCCGAAGCCGGTACGATCAACAACGGTTCGTTCCACGGGCTGAAAGCCGGAAGCACCCTGCTGCATGTCTATTCTCACTCTAACCCGGAATTGTCCGACTCCATCCGGGTCATTGTCAACGAAGTGCCGGAACTGCAAGCCGTGAGCGATCCCGTCCGGCTGGCTTACTATGAACCGCAAGGCAGCAAGGCGGCAAAAGACCTCTTCACCTCCGGCAACGGTTCTACGGTTTATCTGGACAGCGTAAAAACCACGGGACATGACGAATACGCCATCGCCGACAACAAACTCAATTACCGATATACGCAAGGAAAGTACGTGACCGACACCCTGACCTTCAGCCTCACCCACTACGGCCGTCACGAACAAAGATCGCTGCCGTTCATCTATGCGCCCGACACCAAGGCTTCCGATCCTCTTCTGCTTTACAGCGACATAAACAGCGTGAAGTCTTATGACGCTATGGGCGGGAGCACACGTATGAAAACCCTCATCGACTCACTGGCAACCGGCAGCATCAGCAGCCTGGTGTCCGACGGAGGATTCTTCTATCTGTCCGCAGCCGACAGCATATACCGTTATAACACGGCGGACACGACCTGCACGCATAAAAACGGGCTGGATTAAAAGACCGTCATAGACCGCATGCTGACGGCACGCAACCTCTTGCTCGTGGCCTCGCATACGAGTGACCGTGAATCACGGATCAACATCTTCTATAAGACCGATCTGCAACCGGCCAAAACTTTCGACCTGACAAGGCGTTCAAGGACATGGTCGTGAACGGAGACAAGCTCTATGTGGCCACCGAAACCGACGGCAAGGCTTCCATGAACGTGATCGACCTGAAGAACTTCATCATGGAACGCGAAGTATCGCTCGGTCAGAAAGGTACGGGCATCGCTACGCTCGTAAGCAAGGGCAAACGGGTATACGGCATCCGTCCCTATAACCCGCAGACGGAAGAAATGGCCGCCATCGTAGAGTTCAACACTACGAACAATACGTCGAGCCTCATCGAAACCGACGGCATACAGGCCTTCTGCGAAGGTGTACCCGTGGCCATGAAACCGATGTCGGGCGACTCCATCCTGTTGTCTAACTACAATGGCTTTACGGCTTACGACACGCAAAAGAATAAGATACTCGACGACATCCTCCTCACGGCCGGACATTCGGCATATCCTACCGAAGCCGTACAAAACACGACTTCGCAACTCAGCTACGTGTTCTACGCCGACGAGAATGCCGAAAACTATCAGGGAGCCGTATTCCAAGGGAAAGAATTCACCAAGAAAGACGACATCTACGACTTGGGCCGTATACCGGCCAACCTTTCCGCACAACCGGCGTTGGAAGATAACGAGGCGCCCCAGCCGGCAAGCCGTTTCAGCATGAGTCCGAACAGCTATTGTTATGAGATGGGCACCGCTCCTTCTGCCCAGACGATATGGAAATCCAATAACTTCACAGACCACGAGGGCGACTTCGCCATTTATCTGCGCGGACTGGAGAAGTATCCTTGGATCACCCAACTCGACGACGCCGCAAACGGAGACATCCGCATCGAGGCGCTCTATCGGGGTACGGTAGACCGTGACTCCGTCATCGACCTTCAGGTAGAAGCCATCGACCCCTCGGGAGCATCCTCACTTGTAAACGCCTCCTACACCATCAAGGCCCAAATCGTAAAACCCACCGTGGCACAGGCCATCGCCGATACCACCATCTATCTCGGCACCGACACGCTGCGCATCGGACTGAAAGACGTGTTTGCCTACGCCGGTCCGACTTACGGCGTCACGCTAACTAAGTCAGTGCAGGCAAATGACAATCCCGAGCTTCTGGACGCCAGCATCGAAACCGCCACGGATTCGCTGCTTCTCATTCCCGTGGCCGGAAAAACCGGTACGGCGCAACTTACCGTGCGCTACACTGTAGCCAAGAGCGGATATGGAGAGAAATATGCCGAAACGAGCTTCAACGTCAACGTACAAGATCCCTCAAGCGTCGGCTCTACCGGACAAATCACCTCGCTGAACGTACTCACGAATCCGTTCGACCGTCAGCTTGTCATCGAAGTTCCGGAAGACGGTACGGCCTCTCTTTACGATCTGGGCGGACGACTGCTCCTGCAAATCTCCGTAAAGACCGGAGTGAATACGATCCAGGTCGGTACGCTTCCTTCCGGTACTTATATACTCAAGTATAAGGACGAAGCCGTGAAAGTGATACGTAAATAAGCAGGTTGTTCCGACGCCGCGTGCGTAAAAAACAAGAAGGAAGCCTCCGATATTTTTCGAGGGCTTCCTTCTTTATTGATTCTGGTTCTTCTCCACTCAGAACAGGAGAGCGTCACTTCCGTACCGGTTCCAAACGCAACGTCCTTTTGACTTTGTACAAACAAAACCATATCCCGATGCAACAAGCCACCATGATCAAACCGGTCGTATAAAGCATATTGCCCATTCCGGCCAACGGCGAAAGCACGCCGCCGGCCAAAAACGTCAGAAAGCCCAATAAGGCTGAGGCGTTACCGGAGTTCTCACGCTCCAGATCCAAAGCCAACGTAGTGGAACTGGGCAGGATCAATCCCAAGAACAGAAGAAAGATGAAAAGCACGACTTCCACCGGCCATACCGAAGGGCTCAAGACTAAAACCAGTGCCACGCACAGGCTCATGCCGGTAAAGCCGGATACCCCGGCGCGCAAGGCTGACACGGCGTTCTTGAAGCGGGATGCCGACAGCGCACCTAACATGATGCCCAAAGCTTTGACTCCGAAGCACAGACTATAAAACAAGGGACTGACCCCGAAGTGTTCCTGAAAAATAAAAGGCGAAGCGGAAATATAAGTAAACATGACGCCCATGGCAAGAGCCTGGATCCACACATAGTGCATGAATCGATGGTGGTGTAGAATCGGACCGTAGTGTCGGAAAGTGGACCACACATTACCGGCTTTGCGTCTCTCCGGCTCCAACGATTCCCGAAAAAACACAGCACGATAACCAGCTATGCCCCCAGCGCCAGCAACACCGCAAAAATGCCCCGCCAATCCATCATTCCGAGCAACACACCGCCCAACACCGGCGCACAGATGGGGGCCAAGCCTTGTACGGAGCTCAACAAGGAAAAGAAGCGAGTCAGCTCTTTCCCTTCGTAAAGATCGGTAGCAATGGATTTAGAAATCACGATGCCGCCGGCACCGGAGAGACCTTGCCATAATCTAAAAAAAAATATATATGAATATTAGG
>JAJPYK010000059.1 GCA_021205005.1 Paraprevotella sp.
CTATACACCATTGATAATGTATGGATACTTTAGTGTGGGTTATAATGAAGACAGGACGGACATTTTGGGCAGTATGACACAGTGGGATAACGAACGGGTGACCGCCTCGCAGCAGACAGGGTCGAAGGGTCAGGTTAGACAATATGGACTTGATTACTTGAATCTTAATTTCACCTTGCCTTTTTAAAAAAAAATTAATAATAATATTTCCGCCCGCTGGAATCGCCAGGACAAAGTCGGATTCAATCGCCAACACTCTACTTTGGGCAGTGAAAGTAGCGATTACCGTCACGAATACGAAGACATGAGCTACACTGAATATCATTTTCAGCCGACCTTGTCGTTCGACCAGTTACTGGGAAAGCAGTTGCATCTGATACTGAGCGAACGTTATAAGATCAGCGGCAGCAAAGGAACTGACAATCTGTTCGTATTGAGCAACCTGGAAGGATGGGGAATGCAGGATAGCGTGGCCCTGGATCTCGTGCAGTCGAGCAAGGAATTGCTGTGGCGGGCGTATGACCCGGTGAACAGTGCATACAATGATCTGCGACAGAATGAAAATGAGTTCACACCCACGCTGAAGTTGGATAAGGGAGGACGTGTGCCGTTTGACGTTACGCTTGATCTGCCGTTTTATGTGTTGCGCGAACGACTGGATTATCGCAGGGATGTAGTGGATACGCTGGCATATCGGAATATGTTTGCTTTTAATCCGTCGCTGAATCTGAGAAATAACAATTGGTCTGCACGGTTTGGGATGAGTTCATCTACACCCGGACTGAAGAATCTGATGCCTTATAAGGACAGCCGTAATCCATTGAGCGTGATGGAAAGCAACTCCAGGCTGAAGAATAATCAACGCCTTAATGCCAGCATGAATTGGAGACATAAGTTGCGTAAGGAAAATATGGGTGGAGCGTCGGGACGGCTGGCTTCCGACTTTACTTATCACTTGAATTCTGTGGCACTGGGATTCACTTATAATGAACGGACTGGAGCCTATACTTACCGACCTGAAAACGTGAAGGGAAACTGGGCTTGGAATACTTCTTATAACCTCACATTACCTCTCGGCCATAAACAAAAATGGTGGATAGACAGTGAGACGAGAACCGAAGCCTTGCATTCGGTGGATTATGCTGCGGTGAGTGGTTTGGATGAAGCTCAATTGAACAAAGTGGAGACGGTGAACCTGAGCGAATGGGTCAAAGTGCGTTATGTAGGGAAGTCCACCAAGGCCAGTCTTTTGGGAGATATACGCTGGAGACGTACATGGGGACATCGCCCTACACAAGAGTCGATCAGTGCATTTGACTATCGTTACGGAATGACAATAGATCATACCTTAAAGAGTTGGCGTACCACGTTGAATGCGGATTTGTGCATGTATAGTCGTCGGGGTTATGCCAATGCAGCAATGAATAAGGACGAATTCGTAGTCAATGCTTCCATCACACAGCCGATATTCCACGGAAAGGTGACCTTGACTTTGGAGGCGCACGATTTGTTTAATCAGATCTCCAATACGACTTATGAAGTCAATGCCCAAGGACGCACGGAGTCCTGGTACCGTGTAACTCCCAACTATGTCATGTTGCATGCCGTATATAGGTTTAACCTTCATCCTAACTTTAATAAATGAGACAGGTTTCCGTTTCGCGTTTTTCTCTCATGATGTCCGCTAAAAAAAGTGAAGCAGAAAGATAAACTATCTTTAGTGTCTTTATTTCTTGAGACACATTCCGTATATTTGTAGGAATAATATCTAAAAATCGAGCGTATGAAATACAAAATGTTAGTGCTCGACGTAGACGGAACCCTGTTGAACGACGAGAAAGAAATTAGCAAACGGACGCTGAACACGCTGCTCAAAGTACAGCAGACGGGGGTGCGCATTATGTTGGCATCCGGTCGTCCCACTTACGGTTTGTTGTCCTTGGCCAAAACTTTGGAATTGGGTACGTATAACGGTTATATCCTTTCCTATAACGGCGGACAAGTGATTAATGCTTCCAATGGAGAGGTGGCGTTCGAACGCCGCATCAATCCGGAACAAATTCCTTATCTGGAGAAGAAAGCCCATAAGAATAATTTTGCCATTCTGACTTATAACGGTGATTCCATCGTGACTAACGCACCTGACAATCCCCATGTGCAGGCTGAGGCTGCACTTAACGGAATGAGGATAGACTATCAGGAGTTTTTCTCGGCTGCAATAGATTATCCGCCGTGCAAGTGTATGCTGGTGAGCGATGATGAAGAGGCTCTGGTGGGACTTGAAAAACATTGGAAGCGTCGGCTGAACGGAGTGCTCGACGTGTTCCGTTCGGAACCTTATTTCCTTGAGGTCGTAGGCAGTCGGGTAGACAAGGCCAATACGTTGGGCGTCATTATGGAGATGGAAGGTATCGGTACCGATGAGATTGTGGTGTTCGGCGACGGTGTGGCCGACGTGACTATGTTGCAATTGGCTGACTTGGGCATTGCGATGGGCAACGCTCCCGATTCCGTGAAGCGTTGTGCCGATTATATCACGCTGTCCAATAATGAAGACGGAGTGGCGGAGGCTGTCGAAAAAGCCTTTCTGTCCGAGGTGCGCGAGAGTGAAATCCCGTTGGACGCTTTGAACGTACAGACCCGCACTACGTTGATGGGTAATCTGGGCATTCAGTATACTTATGCTTCTCATGACCGTATAGAGGCTACTATGCCGGTAGATCACCGTACACGTCAGCCTTTCGGAATCTTACACGGCGGGGCCACGCTGGCTTTGGCTGAGACCGTGGCCGGACTCGGTTCGATGGTGATCTGCAATCCCGATGAGTTTGTCGTGGGAATGCAGGTGAGCGGCAATCATATTTCTTCGGCTCATGAAGGCGATACGGTACGTGCGGTGGCTACGATTGTGCATAAGGGGCGTTCGTCTCACGTGTGGAACGTGGACATTTTTACTTCTACCGGAAAGTTAGTTTCATCCGTACGGGTGATGAACAGCGTGATGAAACGGAAATGAGGGAGGACGAAGTCGGGGAATCGATTGTCTCGCATTGGGTGGAACAAGGTGGGGCCTTTGTGTTTTATCGTGTTCCGGACAGAACGACATGCGTCGGTTTGCGTGCTTCCGTTCATTCGCTCAAGGCTTTCGGGCATTTGGCGCAACTGGACGGGGAAAAGGGCTTCGTGTTTGCTCCTTTTGCTCCCGGAGGGCGTTGTCCGGTGTGGCTTCTGCCTTTCGGAGAAGAAACAAGTTTCAGCATGTCCGGAGTTTCTGCCAACGAGGTGGAAGCTCCCGCTCATATACCCTTGTGCGGGGATTTTGAAGAATGCCCGTCCCAGGCTTATCGGGAGGCTTTTGGCTTCTTTTCCGATGCGCTTCGTGCGCGTGAGTTTCGTAAATTAGTGCTGTCTCGCTGCCGTTTTGAGACTTGTCCGGAGGATTTTTCATGGGCACGGGCTTTCTGTGCGGCGTGTCGTCGGTATGTTCATTCCTATGTATATTTGTTTCATACGCCTCAGACGGGCTATTGGTTAGGAGCCACGCCCGAGGTGTTGCTGGCTGGAAGCGGGGAGGATTACCGGACCATGGCCTTGGCAGGTACGCAATATATGGCGGACGGGAAACTGACGCAAGAATGGTCGGCCAAGAATGTTCGTGAACAACAATTGGTCACGGAGTACATTTGTGATTGTTTGCAGCAGCATGGCCTTTGCCCGGTTATGCGGGGACCTTATACCGCCACGGCCGGTGAACTGGCTCATCTGAAAACAGACATTAGTTTTGCTTTGTCCGATTCGGGGCGATTAGGTTATTTGTTGCAGGCTTTGCATCCCACGCCAGCGGTATGCGGTCTGCCTAAACAAAGCGCTTTCCGTTTCATATCAGCTCATGAAGGATATGATCGTAGCTATTATGCCGGTTTCCTTGGGCGTTTGGAGCCTGAGGGGGATACGGCTTTGTATGTGAACTTGCGTTGTATGCGGTGGAACGAAGGGAGATCGGATATCTGTTTGTATGCCGGGGGCGGCTTGCTGCCGGCTTCCGTGTTGGAAGAGGAATGGACGGAGACGGAACGAAAGTTGCAGACGATGAAATATGTAATTTCAAAAGGAATGCCTCATGTATTCGGATAAAAAGAGCGTGCAGCAATTGGTGTCGTTGCTGAGAGCATATGGTGTACGTCACGTAGTATTGTGTCCCGGCAGTCGTAATGTGCCGTTGGTGCAATCGTTTTCGGCCTGTTCCGATTTCGATTGTCATTCGGTGACGGATGAGCGCAGTGCCGGTTTCTTTGCCATCGGTTTGGCTTTGCGCGTGCAGTTTCCGGTGGCGGTATGCTGTACTTCGGGTTCGGCTTTGCTTAATCTACATCCGGCGGTATGCGAGGCGTTCTATCGTGGCATACCTTTAATCGTCATTTCTGCTGATCGTCCGGTGGCATGGATCGGGCAGATGGACGGACAGACTTTGCCACAGCCCGGTGTGTTCGGCGGTTTGGTGCGGAAGGCGGTAAATCTGCCGGAGGTGCATGGTGAGGAGGATGAATGGTATGCCAACCGGTTGATTAACGAGGCACTGCTTGAAGTGGTCCATCACGGTTGCGGACCGGTGCATATCAATGTGCCGCTTTCCGAACCTTTGTTTTGTTTTACGGCAGAAAAGTTGCCTGTGGTGCGCCGTATCATCCGTAAGGATATGTCGGATGAAGGGCGTACTTTATCTTTCTTCTTACATGAAGAGCTGCCTAAATACAGGCAGATTCTGATAGTTTCGGGGCAGATGACGTCCGATGAGGCTGCGGGAGTGGCAGTCTGGATGCCTGTCGGACGTGTGCCTTGGTTGACGGAGGTGTTGGGCAACTGTCCGGAGAGTACGGGGGCGTTGCGCGGATTCGATGCGGTGTTGTATGCTTCCGGTGAAGATGGTTTGCAAGTCTTGCGTCCGGATTTGGTCATTACCTTGGGCGGACATATCGTGTCGAAACGTCTGAAACAGTTTTTGAGGCATACGCCTTCTCTTGTCCACTGGCATGTGGCGTCTGATGGCAAACCGGCTGATTTGTTTTGTGCGTTGACCGTAGCGGTCGAGGCTTCATCGGTCGAATTTATCCGCTTATTTTCCCGGATTGAAGGTTGGTCGTCCAAAGAGTATGCCGGGCTTTGGCAAGAGAGTTGCGGAAGAGGGTTTCAACCGGAGATCGGTTATTCCGAACTGTATGCCGTGAAGCGGATTCTGGAGGCTTTGCCGTCGTATTCCGTGCTCCACTTGGCCAACAGTTCGTCTGTGCGTTTGGCGGAACTGTTTCGTCTGCCTGAAGGGGTGGAGGTGCAGTGCAACCGTGGAGTGAACGGCATTGAGGGATCGGTGTCGGCTGCGGTAGGCTACGCCGCTGTGTCCGATCGGTTGAATTTTCTGTTGGTGGGCGATTTGAGTTTCTTTTATGATATGAACGCCCTGTGGAATGCACGTGATTATCCTCATCTTCGTATTGTGGTATTGAACAATGGAGGAGGGGCGATTTTCCATGCTCTTCCGGGATTGGATATGACTGGAGATACCGGTCGTTTTGTAGCGGCTTCGCACAATGCGTCTGCGGCAGGCTGGGCCGAATCCCAAGGATTTACTTATTTGTGTGCTACGGATACGGTGTCTCTGTTGGCTGCTCTTGACCGTTTGGTGGATGAATGTGCGTCCTCTCCCGTCCTGCTCGAAGTGTTTACCGATGCAGAAACGGATGCAGCCGAATTGGACAATTACTATCGCGAAATTAAGGTTGTGTGGGCTAAAAAAAATAGTCGGCAGAAAGATTGATTCCTTATGCGCGGTGTAGAACGTGTAAGACTGGGAATCTATGTTTTTAATTGCAGTATTGTTTTATGCAGAAAGAGCGTAAACGGCCTGCGGTGGCCGAAGCTCGGTATTGATGTTTTTAAATATAAGGATATGAACAGAGAATGGAGAACTTTGAAGGAATACGAAGATATTCTTTTTGAATTTTATAATGGTGTCGCCCGTATCACTATCAATCGCCCGCAGGTGCGTAATGCTTTTACGCCGCGTACGGTGTCGGAAATGAGCGATGCACTTTACTTGTGTCGCGAACGGCGAGATGTCCGTGTGGTCGTACTGACCGGAGCGGGGGACAAGGCTTTTTGTTCCGGAGGCGACATGCACGTGAAGGGGCACGGGGGATATGTTGGTGACGACGGTGTACCTCGATTGAACGTACTAGAGGTACAGAAACAAATCCGTTCGTTACCTAAGCCGGTAATAGCCGCTGTGAATGGCTTTGCTATAGGCGGTGGCCACGTTCTGCATGTAGTGTGTGACCTGACGATAGCTTCGGATAATGCCGTCTTTGGGCAGACAGGACCGCGTGTCGGTAGTTTCGATGCCGGGTTCGGGGCTTCTTATCTGGCCCGTGTCGTGGGACAGAAGAAAGCACGTGAGATATGGTTCCTGTGTCGGAAGTATAATGCGCAGGAGGCCCTTGACATGGGATTGGTCAATAAAGTAGTGCCCTTGGCCGACTTGGAAAACGAGTATGTGGCTTGGGCTGAAGAGATGATGCAACTCAGTCCGTTAGCTTTACGTATGATCAAGGTGGGTCTGAATGCCGAGTTAGACGGTCAGGCCGGTATACAGGAACTGGCCGGAGACGCCACGATGTTATATTATATGACCGAAGAAGCGCAGGAAGGCTGTCGTGCATTTCTGGAGAAGCGCAAGCCGAAGTGGAGTGAAGAATAAACAAGATCTTATCCATTCCTTTTTATGGGTATAAAGTGATGGAGATAGATAAGTATTTATCGCCTTATTTTTGTATATCTTGACAAGAGTTATCGGGAGGTAGGAGTATTTTCGGATTGGGATTCTATACGGATTCATATTTATGAGACTCCGGCGAAAGAGCATAAACGAGGTTCTTTCGCCGGAGTTGTCAGTCTATTATATTGGATTTTTGTGTTTCATCGGAGGCTTGTGGATTTTATGTCGTGGCCGGCGTGGCCGCTGCTTTTTAGAAATCCTCCTTTGATGCCGTTAGCTTCGGGAATGTTCTTCACGAGCCTGGTATCGTATCTCTTTCTACTTACTTATTTCTTTGGGATTGGTTTGGAGATAATGCGTATATAAGATGCTACCTTGGAAAGTGGAGGCTAGGAAAATGATACTCATAAGCACCCAAAGGATGATAAGCGTGACCCGTTTGTGCTGAGATATGGGCTGCACTTTTCCAACCATGTGTAAGATGGAATGTATACCGCAGAACAGTGTGATGGAAAGCAGTATGATGCAACAAACAATGGCGACCCAATAGAGAGCGATGCCGGGGTGGTTGCTACATAATTCAGACAAAATGAATTGCATATTATCGTTGAGTCCCCAATTTATCAGACCACCGCTTAGCCCAAGGAAAAAGATGAAGCTCCCTATAAGAATACCCAATAAAACGAGTCCGCAGAAGAGCAAGATACCGCCGAAAAAGCAATATAAGCAGCCTTTTAGCATCATGGTGATGATTTTCAATATCATATTCAGGCCGTCCCGTATTGTCATTTGGCGCTTCGGAGTAGCAACATTTTGTTTGGATTGATTAGCATTTTTCACGATTTCGTCGCGCAGAGTTTCCATATTCACCGGACGGCCTTGCATACGCAGACGGTCCTCGGGGCTATCAGCTTCCGGTATAACGATCCAAAGAATAAAGTAAACGAGGAGCATGATACCTGAGGATGACCAGGCTAACAGAATCATCAGCAACCGTAGCCACAACGGGTCTATACCGAAAAAACAGGCCAGTCCGGACGTGACACCTCCCAGCATTTTGTCGTCGGGGTTGCGGAAAATCTTCTTGTGTACACTTTTTTTTGTGTCTTCTTTTTCCTGATTCTTAGAATTACTTTCGGAAGTGGATTCATCGTTTGAGTCGTCTATTTCTTCCGGATTACCGAGGCGTTTGATGATGTCCTGCACGTGTTCGATGGTGATGGCTTCCACACCGGATGCTTTCAGTTCACCGAATAGTTCGGCTATGCGACGTTCGATATCCTCTGTTATTTCCTCGCCTCCTTCCTTACGTGAAAAGTAGAGGCGCATGTGATCCTGATATTGGTTCAGCAATTCGTAGGCATCCTCGTCGATGGCATACAGAGAGCCGAACATGTTAATGGTGATATTTTTTTTCATAGATGTATTTCCTTCTAATTTTTGTGGTATTTAACTGTTTTCTTGCAGGGGAAGCCGTATGGGACTTTCTGCTTTCAGATGCCCGACGGTGGCGGCCAGTTCGTTCCAGGCGCAGTTCAATTCGGCCAGGAATGTTTCTCCGTCGAGAGTCAGGGCATAATATTTACGCGGAGGTCCTTGTGTGGATTCGCGCCATTCATAGCTCAACAATCCGTCTTTCTTCAGACGCGTCAACAGCGGATAGAGTGTACCTTCTACTACGATAAGGTCGGCTTCTTTCAGTCGGGCGATAATATCGGAGGCGTAGGACGGTTCTTTGCGCAGCAACAGCATGACGCAATATTCTAACATACCTTTCCGCATTTGCGATTTTGCATTATCTACATTCATAAGTTTTGTTTTTCGGTGGAGAGAAGACCGGCCGGTTCTTTCTCCTTTTCGGGTGCAAATATATGTATTATCATTGTACTATGCAATACATAGTAGTGTATATTTTATGATTTTCATGCGAAAAAAGAAATTTTCCGGCAAGAAAAGCGTGATCTTTCCTTATTACTTCCGGATTAAACATTACCTTTGTTTGCTCCGCTTTAAATGAGTGGAGATATAAATAATGAGGTGAAACGAGAATTTGTGGTGCGTTGTCCGTACAAAAGGTTTTTCCGTTTGACTGTTTCAATGGCAGCAAGGGGACATTACTGTTCCTCAGGTGTCCGTTCAAATCCGGTAAGGAACAGGCAATTCTATGGTTGCGCAATATACGGAGGAGCAGAAAAGAAAGAAAAAGGATAAAGAGGGAAAAAAATGGAGGAAAGGGAAAACTTGTGTGTGATCTGAAATAGGAGATCTGGGAAATCTGAAAAGAGAGAAGGAGAACCTGTGGTGGTGAAATACACAGGGCCGTTCAATTTTATTTATTCTTATAGGAACTGAAAACATGGAGACTTTAAACATTGAGATATTTCCGAGAACATTTCATTTCAAGAAACCTGCCGGGACATCAAGGGGGACGTACACGGAGCGTCGTTCGTGGTATGTGCGGGTTACGTCAGCCGGTGAACCCGGAAAACAGGGATGGGGAGAGTGTGCTCCCTTGCCGCAGTTAAGTTGTGACGACTTGCCAGACTACGGGCAAGTGCTGCGTATGGTATGCGATGATGTTGTCCGGTTGGGGAATCTTGATAAAGATAGATGGAGGGCATATCCTTCCATGGTGTTCGGATTAGAGACGGCCTTGCGCCATTGGGAGCTGGGAACTTACGCCTTATGGGATACCCATTTTTCACGAGGTGAGGAGGGCATTTGCATTAACGGGTTGATATGGATGGGCTATTATGCCTCTATGTATGCTCAGATTCGTACCAAGTTAGATGCCGGCTATCGCTGTGTGAAATTGAAGATCGGGGCTATCGGTTTTGATGAAGAATTGGAACTGTTGCGTTTTATCCGTCGTCATTTCTCAGCTTCGGATGTCGAGTTGCGCGTGGATGCCAATGGAGCGTTTGCACCCGGAGAGGCGATGGAGAAACTCGGGCAGTTGGCTGAATTGGATTTGCATTCTATCGAGCAGCCCATCCGCGCCGGTCAGTGGGAAGAGATGGCACGGCTTACATCCACTACGCCAATACCGATCGCCTTCGATGAGGAACTGATTGGCCATTGTGCAGCGGAAGAGAAAATCAATCTGCTTGATGTGCTCCGTCCGCAATACATCGTGCTGAAACCTTCGTTGCATGGCGGTTTTGACGGTTGTCGGGAGTGGATAGAAGAAGCTGAGAAAAGAGGCATCGGGTGGTGGATTACATCGGCTTTGGAGTCGAATGTGGGACTGAATGCGATCGCCCAATGGTGTGCCACCTGGCGACCTTCATTACCACAGGGACTGGGTACGGGATTGCTCTTCACCGATAACGTGCCGATGCCTTTAGAAATAAGGAAAGATGCTTTATGGTATGTGGCAGACAGACATTGACCGGCAGGTGATCGAAGTGGAAGGACTGCGTATGGAGCGTGCCGATCGTCCGGAGTGTTTCGAACGGGCCCGAACGGAACCGGATGAGGCTTTGAGAGCCGTATATGCTTTTCTTGCGGAATGGTTCTCGGATTCTCCTTTTGTGGAGGTGCAGACCTCCGGTTCCACTGGTGTACCTAAGCGCATGCAGGTGGAAAAGAAACGGATGATGAGGAGTGCCATTCGCACCTGTGAGTTTCTGGAACTTCGGTCGGGAGTAACAGCCCTGCTGTGTATGGATTTAAAGTATATCGGTGCCAAGATGATGGTGGTGCGTGCTCTGGTGGCCGGATTGCGTCTACGGGTGCGGCGTGCTTCGGGACATCCTTTGGCCGATGTGGAAGGCCGGGTGGATTTCCTGTCTGTCGTGCCGATGCAACTTTATCAGACTTTGACTTGTGCGGAAGAGAAGAAACGGTTGGAACGTGTGCGATGCGTGATCGTGGGGGGCGGAGCTGTAGACGAAGATCAGCGAAAGCTTCTGGCAGATTTGCCTTGCCGCGTATATTCCACTTACGGGATGACCGAAACCTTGTCTCATATAGCTTTGCATCCGCTTAACGGGCCGGAAGTTTCTGTTGGTTACCGTCCTTTCAAAGGGGTCGGTTTGTCGCTGTCTTCCCGCGGTACGTTGGTGATTCATGCGCCGGAGGTGTGCGCCTCCGATTTGGAGACGAATGATGTTGTGCGTCTGCATGCCGACGGAACGTTTACGATTGTGGGCCGTGCGGACAATACGGTGAACAGCGGGGGCATCAAGATGCAAATCGAAGAAGAAGAGCAACGTATAAAATCCTTCATATCCGTACCTTTTGCCTTAACCTCCGTGCCGGACGTGCGTTTGGGAGAGGCTTTGGTGCTTGTGCTGTACGAGGACTATCCGACAGACGATGCGGTGTTGGATGACATCTTGAAATCCGCTTTACCCCGTTATCATGCGCCTCGGCATATCGTACGTGTGACAGCGGTACCTACGACCGGAAACGGGAAAATAAACCGGAAGGCTTGCCGTGAGTTAGCTTTGAACTTGCTTTTACGGAAAGGAGAAGCTTGATTTTATCCTGTGCAAGGAGAGGAGGAAAGAAGTTTCTTCTTTTGTGTGAAGATGAAATTCTGTTGTGCCCTTGTGGAGATAGATGTCCTATATAAACATAAAAGAAGAGGGTGTGTCATAATTCAAATTTTGAGATTGACAACTTATAATCTGTAAGTATCCTCCGTTGAACTAAGCAAAAACAACCTTATAAAGCTCTCCACGAAGCTCTATATGGTTGTTTTTATTGAATGAAGTTTCTGATTATTACTTTTTCAAAGTGCTTTTTGAATTATGACACACCCTCTTCTTATTAAGAGTTTGGTCGAATCATTAATCTTCCACAATCGTACAGATGCTGACGCGGTTCCAATCCGGTTCCTCGAACATGTAACCTACACCTTGGCCCTTAGCTGTAATGCGGTTAGCGTCGATTCTGTATTTGTTCACCAGCATGTTCTTTACGGCTTCTGCACGTTGGTTAGCGATACGAGTGTTCACTTCTGCGCTGCCTTCGGGCGAAGCATAACCCAGAACGTTCACTTTCACATCCTTGTGATTTTTCAGATAAGTAGCGATGCGTTCTACGTTAGGTTGTTGTGAAGCGTCGATGACAATCTTGCCTTGGCGGAATGTTACGACAGATTCCATCGTTTTATTGTTGTTCGTGATCACTTTCGGACCTTGGTTGCGACAGTCGTTCAGTGCCTTCTCCAAGTCGGCAGACTTCTGTTCTTCGTTACGTAACCGGTTCTCAGTGCTCTTCAGACGTTCGTCTTTCGCATTGGCCTCCTGACGCAAAGTGTTGATAGTAGCATTCAGATCGCTGATTTCAGCAGGGTCGTAAGCTTTGACTTTCGTCATATAATGCTTGCCGTTGCTGTTCTTGAAGTGATATACGACTCCAGCTGTGATTTCCCAATTGGCATAATTGGCATTGAAGTTGGGATGTGTGTTTTTGACGCCGGCATCCCACATGCTCATATCCCACAAGATGGCAGGTTTGATAGCTATGGTCCATGCTTTCTGTTCGCCTACATTGAAGTTGAAGTTTACGCCGGCTTTGGCTGCCAAATGGTTGGCATCATCCAAAGTACCTGCATAGAAGTCGCTGAGATGCAACCATCCGAATCCTCCTACGGCCTCAACTTCGAACAGACGCGGGCTGCCTTTGTAACCGGCAAAGATGTTG
>JAJPYK010000253.1 GCA_021205005.1 Paraprevotella sp.
AGTCTGGGCTTTGCGCATAAAAGAGGTTGTGCCAACGTTTTGACACAACCTCTTTTGCTTTGTTGCCGTTCCGTTTACATGGCCGAGCCTCCGATGGCGCCCAAGATGGCGCTGGCAATGGCGATGATGACGTTGAGCAAGGTGTTCCAGATGGATTTGTTCATAGGCGATAAGTGGTTAAGGGTGAAACGTAGGTGAGGTCAGTTGGCGCCCATATAGAGCGACCATCCTTCCTTGATTTGACTCATGTCGGGTCGGACGCCGCATTCCACCCGGTTCATGGCCGCCACGAGCGGTCCCATGTGTGTAGGGTCGTAGGGATTGAGCTCCTGGTCGGGCTTGAATCCGGTGAGTGTGCATACGCGGCGGATATAGACTTCCGTTTCGTTGCGGTCATCGGGTGGCGCCCACCGCGAGACGATGTCCCTCACGGAGCAGATGCCGTACTTGTGCCAATAGGTGCGCAGCACGATGAAGGCCGCGCGATAGCCCCAGGCCATGCTCCTGAAAGTGAAGAATTTCGCATCGGGTTGCCTTTCGGCCAGTCCTTGCCAGAGATCAGCGGTTCGTCGGATGTTGAGAGGGTTGCAGTTGCGCAACCCTCTTTGTTGATTCAGTTTCTCCATGACCGGCCGTCTTTAGATCGTACCTTCCGTGCCGTCTCCTTGTGCCGTTCCGGCAAAGTCGATTCGCTCGAAGGAGAAGGCCTTGTTGTCTAATGCGACGGCATTCTTCAGTTTTACGTTCGGTATGAAACAGACGCGTAGCCGGGTGAAGAAGCTGGGATTGTAATCTTCTGCCGTGGTGCTGCCCATGCCGTTGGCTACGGTACGGAAGCATCCGAGGTCGCCCAAGTGTACGCGCTTGCCTTCCTGCAGGGCATAGATGATCTGTTCCTGTAAGGCCGAGAGTACGGCCAGGCAGTCGTGTCGCGTGACGGTACAGGTGGAACTGATTCTGGTGGCGATCTCTTCGATTCCGATGGCCGACATGTTGACAATGAAGCCGTAATACTTGCCCTGAGCTTCGAGATTACGCGGGTCTTTGCGTTCGATGACTTTGTACATCATAAGTTTTTGTAATTTTAGAGGTTTGTTTTTTGTTGATTGTTCTCTTGTCTTCCGGATGACGATGCAAAGGTTGCATGCGCCGGAAACCGGTATGCACGTTTGTGCACCTTTGTGTCGCTTTCTGTTACTTGAAGCGGCTTTGTGCATCTTTTCCTCTCTGTCAATCACGCTGTTTCGGCCACCTTCCGAAGTCATCGTCCCCATGTTCCGGTTTTCCGAGCGTGTCGATGACCATTTCATACTGTTTGGGGGTGAAACTGCGATGGTAAGTTCCGAAATGCAGGGCGGTCAGCCGTTCCCATAAGTCCCGTTCGGCCCGTAGTACTTTGAAAAACCTGCGGCGTGCATTCTTTTCCGTGGAGTCGGGGAAGTAAAGCGTGGCCAAATTGGTGACGTCGTACGTTTTCTGTTTCATGATAGTGGATTTTAGTTCATATTAAATTAGGTGTAACCCGTTTTTCCCTTGCTTTCGGTGTCTATTCTTGTCCTTTTTTTCTGAAAGAAATGGAGATCGGATTTTTATATGAAATTACAAAGAATTTACTTCCTTCTTATCTTTTTATTTGCAGATTCTCTTGGAAATTCGTAATTTTGGACGTTTTTACTGTAAACATGAAAAATAAGTTATTCCGTTTTACGGAGATTTTCAAAGAAACCCTGTGGGGCGGCCATCGCATACTTTCGTTTAAAGGTTTGGATGCGGATAGCAGATTGATTGGAGAAAGTTGGGAATTGTCCGGAATGCCGGGGCATTTATCCGTAGTGAAGGGAGGAGACAGCGACGGTCTTACTCTCGCTCAATTGATAGAAAAGGAGGGCACTGCCTTGGTGGGTGAAGAGAATTTCGCTCGTTTCGGCACGGATTTTCCTTTGTTGATCAAATTTATTGATGCGGCACAGCCTTTGTCTGTCCAAGTGCATCCGAATGATGAACTGGCGCGACGTCGGCACGGGTGTCCGGGTAAAACGGAAATGTGGTACGTCGGCGACTGTGATCCTGACGCTTATTTGTTGGACGGATTCAACCGTGTCGTGACTGCGGACGAATATGCGGCACGGGTGGCCGACCAAACCTTGCCCGAAGTGCTTCGCCGTTACGATGTGCGCCGCGGCGATGTGTATTATTTGCCGGCCGGTCGGGTGCATAGTATCGGATCGGGGTGTTTCATCTGCGAGATCCTGCAGAGCAGCGACGTGACCTATCGTATTTATGATTTCGGTCGTGTGGACCGTGAGGGGCATCCCCGTCAGCTTCATGTGGAGGAGGCCAAGGAGGCTATTGATTTTACCGTGTCGGCGCCGGAAGTACGTCGAGAGGTTGTGGATAATATGCCTACGGAATTGGTTCGGATTCCTTATTTCACTACGGGTGTTTACCGTCTGACGGAGCCGATGACGTGTGATTACAGTGAACTGGACAGTTTTGTTATCTTGATCTGTACGGAAGGAGTTTGCCATGTGTCTTGCGGAGAAGAGGAGGAGTTGCTCACCGCCGGCCATACGCTCCTGCTGGCTGCCGAGGCGGATACGGTGCGTCTGACCCCGGAGGGCAAAACTATAATACTGGAATCTTATGTATAATAGACATTTGGAATAAACTTTATGAAAAAAAACATATTGAAATTAGGGACGCTTTTGGCGTGGGTATTTGTGTTGTTGGCGGCGTCTTGTACTTCTTATAAGACCGTGCCTTATATGATAAACAGCGAAGAGGTGAACCTTGATTCCAGTGCGGTGCTTTATGATGCGCGCATCATGCCGAAAGACGAACTGACGATTACGGTGAGTTGTCCGGAAGATGACGAGGCCGTCGTTCCTTTCAATCTGACCATTACGCCGTCGATCTCTTCTTCCCGTCAATTGACGTCACAGCCTACCTTACAGACGTTTTTAGTGACTAATGAGGGGACGATTCAATATCCTGTTCTCGGGACGTTGCAGGTCGGGGGGTTGACGGTCGAAAATCGAAGGTACTTATCTGAAGACGCGTCCGGTGGTGACGGTTCGTCTGAGCAATTATAAGATTTCCGTATTGGGAGAAGTGAACAGTCCGGGTACTTATACTGTTCCCTCCGAGAAGGTTTCGATTTACGGTGCACTCTCCTTGGCCAAGGATTTGACTATTTACGGGCGTCGTGACAACGTGAAACTGATTCGTGAGGATGCCAACGGGAAGAAGTCCATTCATGAGTTGGACCTGAACGATGCGAACCTGATCAAGTCGCCTTACTTCTATTTGCAGCAGAATGATGTGCTTTATGTGACTCCGAATAAGACGAAAGCTAAAAACTCGGATATCGGTTCAAGTACAAGTTATTGGGTGAGCGCGACGAGTATTTTGGTATCTATCGCCTCATTGGTGGTGACTGTGCTGAAAAAATAAGTACGGTTTGTCGTAAAGAGCCGATGAACGAAATGAACCTTGTGGCACAGAAGACTCGTTTCTCCGTATGGAATTTTCTTTTTCAGAACGTCTTTAAGGGAACTTTCGTTGGAATCGTAGGGGAGGAGAGAGTGAGGTCTTCTATGGGTATTTTGCCATATCGTTTATTTTATGTATGTTTGTATCGTGGAATATAATGTAAAAAGGAATTATGGCGAGTTATATCCGTTTTGATTGGGCTATGAAGCGCTTGTTACGTAACAAGGCGAACTTCGGTGTATTGGAAGGTTTGCTTACTACGCTTCTCGAGGAGAAGATCACGATACGACATCTTCTGGAGAGCGAGAGTAATCAGGACGATGAGTTTGATAAATACAACCGTGTAGACATGTTGGCGGAGGATTCGAAGGGGAAACTCATTCTGATCGAGATTCAGAATAATAATGAATATGCTTATTTTCAGCGTATGCTTTTCGGGACGTCTAAGCTGGTGACGGAGTATATCAACCGCGGTGAGGGATACGATAAAGTTCGTAAGGTATATAGTGTGAACATCGTCTATTTCTCTTTAGGACACGGTAAGGATATCGTATATCATGGCAAAACGGAATTTCGAGGAATCCATGAACACGATATATTGAAGTTGACACCTTTCCCACGTCAGACCTTTCAGGTGGATGAAGTGAGTCAACTTTATCCGGAGTACTATATATTAAAGGTGAATGACTTTAACGCTGTGGCGAAAACTCCTTTGGAGGAATGGATCTACTACTTGAATACGGGAGAGATCTCGGAACGGGCCGGAGCACCCGGCTTGGCAGAGGCGCGCGAACGTTTGCAAGTAGATCATATGACGAAAGTCGAAAGAGATGCCTATTTCCGACATTTGGATAATATTGTTATTCTGCGTGACAATATTAATACGGAACGTGCGGAAGGTCGTGCGGAAGGATGGGCTGAAGGGCGGACGGAAATAGCGTTGGAGATTGCACGTAAACTCAAAGACAGAGGATTTTCTCTTTCGGAGATTAAGGATGCAACGGGATTGGATGTGCAAGATTTGCAGAAGCTTTAACTATCGTATATGTATTAAATACTATATAAATTTATGAGAAAAGTAGCATTGATTACCGGTATTACAGGACAAGACGGTTCTTATTTGGCGGAGTTCCTGATAGAGAAGGGATACGAGGTGCATGGTATTATGCGTCGTTCTTCGTCTTTTAATACTGCACGTATTGAGCATTTATATTTGGATGAATGGGTTCGCGATATGAAGAAAAGTCGTTTAGTGGAATTACATTGGGGCGATATGACCGACAGTAGTTCGCTTATTCGCATCATTAGCGACATTCATCCGACTGAGATCTACAATTTGGCGGCACAAAGTCATGTGAAGGTTTCCTTTGATGTGCCGGAATATACGGCGGAAGCAGATGCGGTGGGTACATTACGTTTGCTGGAAGCCGTACGTATTTGCGGTTTGGATAAGACTTGTCGCATTTATCAGGCTTCTACTTCTGAGCTGTTCGGTAAGGTACAGGAAGTTCCACAGAAAGAAACAACTCCTTTCTATCCACGTTCACCATATGGTGTTGCTAAGCAGTATGGCTTTTGGATCACTAAGAATTATCGTGAAAGTTATGGCATGTTTGCGGTGAATGGTATCTTGTTCAATCATGAAAGTGAGCGTAGGGGCGAGACGTTTGTTACGCGTAAGATTACGTTGGCTGCCGCCCGAATCGTACAGGGTTTCCAAGATAAATTGTATTTGGGCAATTTAGATGCACGTCGCGATTGGGGGTATGCAAAAGATTATGTGGAGTGCATGTGGATGATTTTACAGCACGAAGTTCCTGAAGATTTTGTAATAGCTACCGGTGAAATGCACACCGTGCGTGAATTCTGTACGTTAGCTTTTAAGAATTTGGGCGTTGATCTGCAGTGGAACGGTAGCGGAGCTGAAGAAAAGGGTGTTGATGCTGCTACAGGAAAAGTATTAGTTGAAGTGGATTCCAAATATTTCCGTCATTGTGAGGTGGAACAATTATTAGGAGATCCGACTAAAGCTAAGACTTTATTAGGCTGGAATCCTACTCGAACTCCTTTTCAGGAATTAGTGAAAATTATGGTAGAACATGACATGAAGTTTGTGCAGAAATTACATTTGAAAGCACAAATGAATAAAGGATAAAAGGTATGTTGGATAAAAATTCTAAGATATATGTGGCGGGGCATCACGGATTGGTGGGCTCCGCCATTTGGGATAACCTAAAACAACGCGGTTATGCTCATTTGGTTGGTCGTTCACATAAAGAGTTAGACTTATTGGATGGAAATGCAGTAAAACATTTTTTCGATGAAGAACGTCCGGATGCTGTAGTTTTGGCTGCTGCACATGTCGGTGGTATCATGGCAAACTTACAGTATCGGGCAGATTTCATTTATCAGAATCTACAGATTCAGCAGAATGTTATCGGGGAAAGTTTCCGTCATGGCGTGAAGAAATTACTTTTTCTGGGGAGTACTTGCATTTATCCTCGGGAAGCTCCACAGCCGATGAAAGAGGAAGTCTTGCTAACGTCTCCTCTCGAGTATACGAATGAGCCGTATGCAATAGCTAAAATTGCAGGATTGAAAATGTGCGAAAGCTTTAATTTGCAATATGGGACGAACTATATTGCTGTTATGCCGACGAACCTTTATGGCCCCAATGATAATTTCCATTTGGAGAACAGCCATGTGTTACCGGCCATGATGAGGAAAATTTATTTGGCTAAATGTTTAAATGGAAATGATTGGGATGCAGTACGAAGAGATGTCGGTTTGCGTCCGGTGAGTATTCTGCGGAATGGTGAAAGAGTTGTGGTAGACGCTCAGTCATCTGAAGCTGAGATCCTAAATGTTTTAGCTCATTATGGTATTACAGCCGAGGCTGTGACTCTGTGGGGAACAGGTCGTCCGTTACGTGAGTTCTTATGGAGTGAAGAAATGGCTGATGCTAGTGTACATATACTTCTTAATGTGGATTTTAAGGACACTTATGTACAAGGAAATAAGGAAGTTCGGAACTGTCATATAAACGTGGGAACGGGTAAAGAACTGACGATACGTGAAGTTGCTGAAAAGATTGTGAAAGAGATTGGATTTGGCGGCGAATTGCGTTGGGACGCTTCCAAACCGGACGGTACTATGCGGAAGCTTACGGATGTGACGAAATTGCATCGTTTAGGTTGGTATCATCAGGTTGAGATCGATGAAGGTATCCATCGGTTATATGAGTGGTATATGAAAGGCATTTGCATCAATCATCAGACGGTGTGAAAGCATTGAAACTCTTGCATATCTTTCGGTAAGGTCGTTATTGCGAAGTTTCCGATGTAACTGAGTTAATGAATCTCCGTGACATAAAAAATGAGGGTGTGTCATAATTCAAAAAGCACTTTGAAAAAGTAATAATCAGAAACTTCATTCAATAAAAACAACCATATAGAGCTTCGTGGAGAGCTTTATAAGGTTGTTTTTGCTTAGTTCAACGGAGGATACTTACAGATTATAAGTTGTCAATCTCAAAATTTGAATTATGACACACCCTCATTTTTTATGATTCCAGATTTCTCGCTATTTATTTCTCAACGGTTTTTGTACATACTCTCATAATAGTTTTGATAATCCCCGCTGGTGACGTTGTCCATCCAAGCTTGGTTGTTTAAATACCAACGTACGGTTTCTTCTATACCTTCTTCAAACTGGAGGCTGGGCTCCCAACCCAATTCGTTTTTCAACTTTGTGGAGTCTATGGCGTAACGAAGATCATGGCCTTTACGGTCGGTTACATAAGTAATCAGGTCTGACGAATAGCCTTCGGGATGGCCGAGCAGACGATCCGCCGTCTTGATCAGTACCTTGATGATATCGAGGTTTTTCCATTCATTGAATCCGCCGATATTGTAGGTTTCGGCTATTCTTCCCCGATGGAAAATCACGTCAATGGCACGGGCGTGATCAATAACATAAAGCCAATCCCTTACGTTCTCTCCCTTTCCATATACCGGTAGCGGTTTGTGATGGCGGATATTGTTGATAAACAGCGGAATCAACTTTTCCGGGAATTGATATGGCCCGTAATTGTTCGAGCAATTGGTGACGATGGTAGGCATACCGTAGGTGTCGTGAAAGGCCCTGACGAAATGATCGGAGCCGGCTTTGCTCGCACTATACGGACTATGAGGATTGTATTTGCTTTCTTCTGTGAAGAATTGATCTCCGTAAGGACCTCTGCCTGTCTTGTCTCCGGCCGGGTTGGTCAGTTGCAATGCGCCATAGACTTCGTCCGTAGAGATATGGTAGAAGCGTTTGCCTTCATATCTCTCAGGAAGGGACTCCCAATAAACTTTTGCCGCCTGTAACAAGGTCAATGTTCCCATGACATTGGTGTGCGCAAAGGTGAAAGGATCTTTGATGCTGCGGTCTACGTGGCTTTCGGCAGCCAGATGGATAATGCCGTCTACATGATAGTGTTGTAGAAGTTCACGGATCTTGTCATAGTCGCAGATGTCGGCCTTGACAAACGTATAATTGGGTCGGTTTTCAATGTCTTGCAGGTTAGCCAGATTCCCGGCATAAGTCAGTTTGTCCAGATTGATGATATGGTACTCCGGATAGTTATTTACGAAGAGGCGTACGACATGACTGCCGATAAAACCGGCTCCCCCCGTGATGATGATATTTCTTTTTAAAGTCATAGTCACTTCCTTTTATTTATATAAGTCTTGTGTGTAGTCAAACAAATCCTCGGCATCTTTCAGACGGGGATGATGCTTGTCTTTTTCCGAAAGGATTATTTTGTCGGACGGGATGCGCCAATCTAGGTTCAGGTCCGGATCGTCCCAGGCCAATGCTCCTTCGCTTTGCGGAGCGTAGAAGTTGTCGCATTTGTATTGGAAAATCACTTCCGGCGTGAGCACGCTAAACCCGTGAGCGAAACCGCGTGGAATGAAGAATTGGCGATGATTGTCTTCGGTCAATTCTACAGCCACATGCTGTCCGAAAGTAGGCGAACCTTTGCGAATGTCCACGGCTACATCCAGTACGGCACCTTTGATGACGCGCACCAATTTGCTTTGGGCAAACGGTGGTTTTTGGAAATGAAGTCCGCGTAAGACACCGTAGCTGCTTTTACTTTCGTTGTCCTGTACGAAATGAATACGGCGTACCTGGCGATCGAAATTTCTCTGAGAGAATGATTCGAAAAAATATCCCCTGTCGTCGTTAAACAGGCGCGGCTCGATGATGACAACGTCTTTAATGGCTGTTTTAATAGTTTCCATAAACAAATAGTAATCTTTATTACGTGCAAAGATAGTTTTTTTCATTGAAATGTGGCGGACTTTAGGATGAAATCGTATATTTGCAAAAATGAAAAAAATATTTAAACAGTGGAATTATGGCGAGGTATGTTTACTTTTTGCTGGCTTGGTTGGCATTTGACGTCCTAATCTTTATATGGGCATGGTGGGATGATTTCTATTTTTCACCTGATTTGAAAAATAAGTTCAGGCGGCTCCGCGATACTTTCACGGAGGAATAAGAACGGCCTATGAAAAGGACTAAGATTTGTCAGACCGTTTTAGTGGCAGCATTGTGCTGCATTGCCTTGTCATGTCAGAAAGTGGAACTCCCTTCGGAGGACGGAGAAGACACGACGCAACCGGGGCAGGCAAGTACGACGCCGGGCGGAACCGAAGATGCAGATCCTTTGCCTCCGGAATATGTGGAAACCTATACCGTGGCGGATATTCAGGAACAGTATGCAGGGGAGGAACTGGATTTCGATTATGAAGTAGGTGTTGTGGGCTATATCGTGGAATCATGTACGGGAAATACAATCAGTTCCGCTCTTTTTTCCGCAGACGGAGCCTCCCGAAGCAATATATTGATAGCCGATTCCAAAGGAGAAACGGATGTGGACCGTTGTTTGCCCGTAGAACTGAAAAGCGGATCCGACGTCAGAGATGGATTGAATCTGGCCGACCATCCGGAGAATATCGGACAAAGGGTCTATCTGTACAGCCTGGTAAAGAAATATTTTCGCGTCGTGGGTTTGAGGAGTACGCTTTATTATCGTTGGGTGGCCGGTGGAGAAGATGAGCCGGAACAACCGGAAACGCCGGAAGAACCTGATCCGTTGCCTCAACCGGATCCCGATCCGGATCCGTTGCCACAACCAAACCGGACAGATACCATTCCCATCGGACAAAATCCGTCGGTAGTACCGGGCGGCAGGTCGGTGTAACGTACCGACTTCATCTAGTACGAATGAAAAAATGAGAGATATGCAAATCAAGGACTTTTTAGGTGCGATGCTGTTTTTATGGGGATGTATCGACGCCCCGCCGCTTTCGGCACAACTTTTCAGGCGCGTTACGGATACCGAAATCTGGGAATCCGGTACGCGCTGTCTTGTGGCCGGATATTGCCGGGATACGCCGGACTCGGTGTGGGTGATGTCTGCCCAAACTCAGACCGGAATCGGAGTAAAGCGGCGGGCTGCTAGGAAACTGAAACCGGATGCCGACGGGCGTATCCGGATCGATGATGACGGAACGGCCGTTTTCGAGTGTGTGACTCTCCAGTCCTCCTATGCCTTCCGTGATCTGGGCCTGAATGCCTGGTTGGCTTATTCTACGGAGAAATCCTCTTCCACATCGCCGTTATATACCTTGACGGACGAGGAACTGTCGGGAAATCCATCCAAACCGAAAGTAAAGTATTATCATACGTTCGACTGTACATTCCCTTCTCCGTCCGGTTTCAGGAAGACGCCTTTACGCACGAAAGAAGAGATCCCCATATCGACGGTTTCCGGTAAATATTTCGGTTTGTTGTTCGATTTTTATACCGGAACGTTCAAGTTGTCCGTATCCGAGTCCTCACTGGACGATTCTCTCTTTTTATATAAGGAAGTACAACCTCCTGTCATGGAGGCGTCTTTGGGGGGAGATTGGACGTTTAAGGGAGATTGGCTGGCCGACTCCCTGTTCCGGATCGACTATTCGCAGGCCGGAAGGGTCGATTTTACAGAGATGTCTTTGCCCTCGGAGGGAAAGGTGTCGGGGAATGTCCGTCTGCCCGGGCCATACGTATGGACTTATGTGCGCAAGGGAGAAGCTTCGCGTTTGCCGGCAGACTGGCCCTATGTCATCGAGATAGATCGAAAAGAGGCAGAGGTGCCGGGGATGGCTGTCACTCCCATCGTGGGGAACGACAGTGCGGTGTTGGGACCTAAATATGCCTTCGCCGTGCCCGCAGGGACCGGTATCAGTTGGTATCGTGACGTGTCGGACGACGGTGGATGGTTCTCCGTCGGGCTCCCTTTCTCCGTACAGCGGTTGACCTGGGAAGATGTCGGCGGCGAACCGTTGGCTTCGGACAGGCTTGCCTTTGAGAAAGTCTCTACGGAAGGAGTCGTGTCCCGCCGGATGGAATCCGGAGAGGCCTGGGAAGCCGGAGTGCCTTATTTGTGGCGTCCGAAAGACTTTCGTGCTTCTTCCGTCTGTTTCCATGCCGATGAGGCTACGGTGCAGGTGCATCCTCAGGGGGATGAGTCCGCAGACGGGTTTCACGCCACCTTTGTCCGCCGCGAGATCACAGACGAGGGATGCGGACTTTTTTTGTTGGATGATTCCGGCATCGCTTTCGTGCCTCTGGCTGCGGGGAGCTGGATGGCTCCTTGCCGGGGATATTTGAATTTATCCGAGTCGGCAGGCCGCTTGATCCGTGTGGTGGAAAGTTCCGGTCTGTCAGATGTGAATTCCGTATCCTCTTCCTGTCCGGATATGAGATTTCCGGTCTATTCGTCGGACGGCCGACGACAAGGTCGGCTGAAAGCCGGCGAAGGCGTTCCGGCGGGATGGCCCAAGGGTATTTATCTCACGCCCGGGGGCAAGATCCGGCATCCGTGAGAGACGAAAATCATTTGGCGCAGATCGAGATTTTTTTCTCCGCAGATTGATAAATTTTTCTCCGCAGATTGAAAAATCGTTTGGCGCAGAAAAAATAAAGGGCGGGAGGAACCGTATGACCGAGGTTCTTCCCGCCCTTTCAGTTTGTCGCAGGATGTGGACGAAAAGAGAGTGGAATAATGTCTGGGACGGGATATTATTTTGCATTTTGTTTGCTTGTTCGGCAAATGTCTTTTATATTTGCGTTGATTTTTAAAGAATCCGGTATGATGCAGACTTTAATCCGTATAGGGCGATTTTACAGGGACGGTTTCCGGAATATGACGTGGGGACGTGTGCTTTGGGTCATTATTTTGGTGAAGCGGTTCATTATGTTTTTCGTTCTTCGTCTTTTCTTCTTTCCGAATTTCTTGGACGGGAAACAGGTTGGAGAGGACAAAGGCGCCTATGTGGGTCGCGAGCTGATCAGGCAGGGCATGTAGCGAAAATCAGAGAAGTAAAGTATAATTAGTCAAGTAAATTGTATGATAGAGCATGTGGATGCGTCTTTGATCGACTGGTCGAGAGCGCAGTTTGCTTTGACAGCCGTATACCATTGGATTTTTGTACCTCTGACTCTCGGTTTGGCTGTCATCATGGGGATAATGGAGACCGTATATTACCGTACGGGAGACGAGTTTTGGAAGCGCACGGCCAGATTCTGGATGAAACTGTTCGGCATCAACTTTGCCATCGGTGTGGCTACGGGAATCATTCTGGAGTTCGAGTTCGGTACGAATTGGAGCAATTACAGTTGGTTCGTGGGCGACATATTCGGCGCTCCGCTGGCCATCGAAGGCGTGTTGGCCTTTTTTATGGAAGCCACATTCATTGCCGTGATGTTTTTCGGCTGGAACAAGGTGGGCAAGCGGTTCCATCTGGCTTCGACTTGGCTTACGGGTTTGGGGGCCACGCTTTCGGCCTGGTGGATTTTGGTGGGCAAGGGGTGGATGCAGTCTCCCGTGG
>JAJPYK010000130.1:0-8309 GCA_021205005.1 Paraprevotella sp.
AAATAGCATAGGATAAATGAATAAAAGCGCATAATTATACAGTTATGCGCTTTTTTATTCTCTTTTTTGCCGTAAATATGCGTTTTTTTGGCGCAGAAAATGTTTTCATCCGGCGCAGAACGGGAAATTTTTCTCCGCATGTCGGCTGATGCATGTCCGCATCTTGAGGGAAAAATGCCTTGTGGAGTCCGTTTTTTCTTCCTGAATGCCGTTCTGTCTCATCTGTTTGGAGCCTTGAAAGGGGATAACGTCGCGGATCAAAGAGTAAGCGGGGACGGGGTCGGACAAACGGTCTCGTCTTTTTTCTCCGCACGATGCCAAGCCTGTGGTGCCTTTTGGTTATGATCCGGCGAGGTTTCCTTGCATTTTGTTTTTCTGCGTTTGTGCGAGATTCACGTGAGGGCAGGTGCGGACGCATACAGGGCGGAATATGCGAATCCTGCAAGAGGAAATCTGACAATCTGACATTCGTCACGTGACAGCCTGAACGGAAGTATCAGCATGCGTACAATTCCTGAGAGGGGTGAGGTAAAAATCCGTAATAGGGTTACAAAAAACCGTAATCCGGGTTATCGTCCGGAGAATTTATTTCTTTATTTTTGCCAAATACGTGCAGTCGGAGAGAAAGTCATGCGGAGGGCTTCCGTCTTTCTGCGGACACGGAACAATTGGAATTATCAATCATTATGGAGAGCATTAAATTGAACAACGGCATCGACATGCCGCTTTTAGGTTACGGAGTTTATCAGATCAGTCCGGATGAGTGCGAACATTGCGTGTCCGAGGCTATCGGAGTAGGTTATCGACTTATCGACACGGCGCAGGCTTATTATAATGAAGAAGGGGTGGGCCGTGCCATTCGGAGGAGCAACGTGCCCCGCAGTGAAATTTTTCTGACCACCAAGATCTGGATTACCCATGCCGGAGACGAGAAAGCGGCGGCCAGCATCGATGAATCCCTGCGCAAGTTGCGTACGGACTATGTCGATCTGTTGCTTGTCCATCAGCCATTCTCCGACTATTACGGCACTTATCGTGCGATGGAAAAAGCCTTGAAGGACGGGAAGGCACGTGCCATCGGAGTCAGTAATTTTTATCCGGACAGTTTTGTCGATATTGCAGAGAATATGGAAGTTGTGTCGGCCGTTAACCAGTTGCGTACCAATGTCTTCCTTCAACAGCATGATTCGGAGAAGGAGATGAACAAATACGGTGCCCGTATTATGGCCTGGGAGCCGCTGATGCAGGCCAGCGACGAACTCTTCGGTAACGTAACCTTGCGTGCCATCGCGGAGAATCACCGGAAAACGGTGGCTCAGGTGGCTTTGCGCTATCTGGTCCAGCGGGGAATCATAGCGATTCCAAAATCGTCTCACACAGACCGGATGAGGCCGAATCTCGAGGTGTTTGACTTTACTCTGACGGACGCCGAGATGCAGTCTCTTCTCCCGTTGGATCGGGAACCCGAATTTTCGCGGTCCCACCGTAATCCGGAGAGAATCCATTTCTGGCTGAACTACGACAAGCAATTCAATCCCGAACGGCGTCGGTAAAACAGAGGGCTGCGAAGGGGCCGGAGGTGCTTTTCCCGCAGTAAAAGAGCCCTTTGGGCAGGTTTGGGTATCGTCGTAGAATTCAATTTTGTTTTAGAATATTATAACGCTGAATACTTTTATTTCTCGTCAAGAATCCCGTTATTTGCGTAAATCATAACGAAAAACAATTGCGTATGACTATGAAACAACGGATCTTATGGAGTTTGCTGGCGTTGTGGTTGGTCGGCGCGACAGGATGTCTGGCAGCCAACTATGACAAATTGTGGGAACAGGCACGGCAATACGAGGAGAAGGATTTGCCGAAATCGGCGTATAAAATAGTGGAACAGATTGCGGCCAAGGCCGAACGTGAGCAGAAGAAAGGGCAGCAGATGGCAGCCTTGCTCTACGGTTCCGTACTGCGTCAGAAGGTGGTGCCCGACAGTTTCTATACCGATATGTTGCGGTTGGAACGGTTGAAGCGACAGACTAACTATGAGGTGCAGCTGGCGGTGCTGGCCTCCGTCCTCGGCGGACTTTATGAGAATAACTCAGGGCGCAACCGTAATTACAACGACCGCACGGATGCTCCTTCCGACAGCCTGCGAGAGTGGTCGCGGGCACAATTTCTGAAATCGGCGGCCGAAAACTATCGTTTGTCATTGGCGCATCCGGAGATATTGGCCGAGGCGCGTGCGGACGACTACCAGCCTTTCGTGGAAAAAGGTAAGGACGACGGTTATTTCAGCGGAGACTTGCTGAATGTTGTCGGTCGTTGGGCGGCGGAGGCCTCCGAAGCTTTTTCCGAAGAACGGGACCATGCGTCGCAGTGCGCTTTTTATGCCCGTATGCTCTCCGTTTACCGGCAGAAGGGCAACCGCGAGGCGGAGCTGCTGCTGATGCTTGACTCCATCCGGACGAATCCGGGGCAAGAGGATGCATGGCGTTGGAATACAGGGGAAAAACTGACGGATGAAAGACAAGAGCAAATCGCTCTTGCATCGGATGAATACAAGACTTATCGCCGCATGCTGGATCGTTTCGGGGATTTGCCCTTGGCAGCCGAGATCTATCTGGCCATGATGGAGCTGAATGTGACGCCGAAGCAAAAGGTGGCATGGGTCGATGAGGGAATGGCGCGCTATCCGGGTTATTCCCGTGTGAAGGCGCTGGAGAACCGGAAAGCGGACTTGGAATGTCCTTCTCTCACTATGCAGGCTTTTCAGCAATTATATCCCGGACAGGTTTTTGAATGTCAGGTGACACATCGAAACGTGGCGGGGGCCGAGTTGCAATGGTGGGCTTTGCCTACGGACATCTTGAGGGACAGCACTTCGTTGAGGGACAATTCGCAGGCATTGCGGGCTTATGCTTTGGCGCACGGACGGAAAGTACGGACCGACCGTTTGGTTTGGCCCGAGGCTGAGGCTTATGAGGAGAAATCCGATACTTTACGGTTGACAGGACCGGAGAAGGGATTCTATGTGGCGTTACTCAAACCGTACGGGGAGGATACTATTCGGAAAGATCTGGCCCAACCTGTCTATGTGAGCCGTTTGCACATCGTGACGACGCAGATCGTAGGCAACCGTGTATTGTGCCGTGTCGTGGATGCCGCCACCGGGAAGCCTGTGGCGGGAGCCACGGTGGTCGGCGTCGGCAAACCGGAGATGATGAGCCGGGCGACGACGGATGCTGCGGGTGAGGCGTTTTTTTCCATTCCCGGGAATAAGGGGTACTGGTGGACGGTGAATTTCTATGCTTACAAGGGCGATGACTTCTATTGGGATATCAAGCATAATTATTTGGTTCGCAACCGTTCGGGAGCGGATGACATGGAGACTGCCGTAAAGAAAAGGGAACAGATCTATACTGACCGTTCCGTTTACCGGCCCGGCCAGACCGTATATGTAGGCGGCTTGGCCTCCGTGATGTCGGCCGGTGAGGAACACGTGAGAGCTGGCGTCAAGATGAAGTTGACCCTGATGGATTCTCATGGGAAGTCGGTGGGAGAACGCGAAGTGGAAAGCGACGAGATGGGTAAGTTCGCTGCGGATTTCGTATTGCCTTCCGAAGGGGCTGAAGGAAATTACAGCCTGCGTAGCGAAAACGGCTGGGTCTCGTTCCGGGTCGAATCCTACAAACGTCCCGTTTTCGAGGTGAAATTGGATGAATTGACGCAGCGTTACCATGCGGGCGATACCTTACGGTGGCAAGGCACTGCGCTTACTTATACGGGAGTGCCCGTGCGCCGTGCCCGGGTGACAGCCGTCACGTCCCTCAGTCATGGACTGTGGCGCAACGGCAGTGCCGGTCCGGAAGAGCCGCTCGATACGGTATATACCGACGACGAGGGACGCTTCACGATTTCTGTGCGGGTGAGCGACATACGTCCCATGCCTTGGGAATGGGGCTTGAGACAGAATGTGAAAGTCTACGTGCTGAATGCTGCGGGCGAGACGCACGAGGCGCAGGCTTCCTTCCCTTTGTCTAAAGACGGTCTGAACCTGACGGTGCGTGCGGAAGACTATTGAGATAAGTCCGATTTGCCTTCGCTCACGGCGACGGTGCGTACCGCTTCGTTTGCCGTACTGAAAGATTCCGTTACGGTAACCTATGACCTGTATCGTAAAGAGAGCGGCGGTGCAAAAACGGCCGTATGGACCGGTCGTCGGCTGACTGAGGGACAAGCGGTTAAACTTACTGAGGTTTCGGAGTTGCCTTCGGGATATTATATGCTCGAGTTCCGTGCCGTGTCGGCGGGGGATACGGCGCGTGCCGTTTATCCTTTCGTTTTGTTCGATTCTTCCGATACACGTCCGGTGGGTGATAGAGTAGATTGGTATTATTGTGCACGGGGTTCCGTATCGCCGTCTCGTCCCGCTCGCATTCAGGTAGGCAGCGGAGCGAAGGATGTCACCTTATATTATATGCTCGTGGGTAAGGACAGCGTGTGGGAAGACCGTCATTACGAACTGACCGAGTCCATCCTGACGTTTGTGAATCCTTCGGTGGGGAACGGTCATGAAGCCCTGACCGCTCTATTTTATTTTGTGAAAGACGGTCAGATGTATAGCCATTCGCAAATGCTCGTACCGGAAGAACCGGATCGCACGTTACGGATGGAGTGGACGTCTTTCCGCGACCGTTTGCGTCCGGGTGAGGAGGAAACGTGGAAGTTGCGCGTTCGTACTCCGGACGGCAAGCCTGCTTCCGCACAACTGATGGCTACCTTGTACGATGCCTCGCTGGATGCCATAGCCCCGCATCAGTGGAACCCGAGCCGTTATGTCATAGGTTGCGCGTCCTACGTGGACTTGGTCTCCTCGCTCAATTGGAATTACTGGCAGTACCGCCCTCTCCTGAATAGTGGTACTGTACCGCCGCTTTCTTTCGACAGCTTCAATCCGTGGATGTTTACTCCGGCGTATTCGAGAGTCCACAGAGGGTATAGTATATATAACTGTCTCGATACCTCTCCTGCTAATTTCTTGGGCGGTCGCATCAGAGGGGTGGCCTTGTATGAACAGGCTGTGGTGAAAAAAGCATCGGCGGACGTAGCCTCTACGGACAGCGGGGATGGCGAAGACACGGATGCCTCTGCTGACGAAGCCGCACAGGTGTCTTTTGTGCGAAAGAACCTGAACGAGACGGCATTCTTCTATCCGCGCTTGATGGCCGATAAAAACGGAGATGTGGACATTTCGTTCACGTTGCCCGAGAGCCTGACCTCCTGGAAGTTCATGGCCTTGGCCCATACGAAGGATTTCGATTTAGGCATTTTCTCGGATACGGTTGTGGCCGTAAAGGATGTGATGGCGCAGCTCGACCTGCCGCGTTTTGTGCGTAGGGGGGACAGCGCCACCTTGTCGACTTCGCTTTACAACCTGACCCAAAAGACTTTGAAAGGTGAAGTGACGATGGAAATTTTCGATCCGGCTACGGGGAAGACTTTGTGGAAAGAGAACCGGAACCTGAAAATGGCGGCCGGAGCGGATACCGTGGTGTCGTTTGCCTACGTTCCGGACAGGAGCGAGGTGACACTGCCGGCCTGTCGCGTGCTTTTCAAAGCCGGTCGTTATACCGACGGCGAGCAACGTTATCTGCCGATATTGGAAGATCGGGAATGGCTGACACAGACTTTGCCGTTTACTGTGGCCCAGCAGGGGGATACCACTATCCGTTTGGACGGCCTGTTTCAAAAGAACCATCCCGAAGCCACCCATCGTCGTCTGACCGTGGAATATTCGGCCAATCCGTTGTGGTATGCCGTACAGGCTTTGCCGTCGGTAGTGGAACCTCGTACGGATGATGCGCTTTCGCTCGGAGCGGCTTATTATGCTTCCGTACTGTCATCCGATCTCGTGGCGCAGTATCCGCAGATGAAGACTGCCGTAGACGCCTGGCAAGCCAAGGGGACGGACCGAATGGAAAGTCCTTTGACGCAACGGGAAGATTTGAAAGGAATCTTGTTGGACGAGACGCCGTTGGTGGCCGATGCCGAATCGGATACCCGTCGCATACAGTCCCTGCAACAGTTGTTCGACGCCAACCGGCAGAGCGGGCTGCAACAGACGTTCTGCATGCAGTTGGGGCGTTTGCAGCGTGCCGACGGTTCGTTCAGTTGGTTCGGCGGCATGAGCGGCAACTGCTACATTACTTTGAGAGTAGCCCGGTTGCTACTCCGGAGCGAAGCCGGCGAAAAAGCTTCCTCTGTGCTGACACAGTATGTCGACGTGAAGAAGATGATGAAATATCTGGCTGGCGAAATGCACAAAGAGGTTTCGGCACAACAAAAACGATTGCAGACGAAGGGGGGAAAAAACTACTTCAACGGGCAATGGATAGACTATCTTTATGCCACGATGTTATGCGCTTCTTCCTTGTTTGATGCTTCAGAACGTAAAGACATGGACTATATGGTAGACCGGCTCGTTAAGGACATGTATGATCTGCCTCTGGCCGACAAGGCGGAAGCTGCCGTGATATTGCAACGTAAAGATAGGAAGGACGAGGCAGCACAATTGGTACGGTCTTTGTACGAACATCTGGTAAACGACTCGGAAGGTCTGCATTTGGAATATCCTTCGAACGGGAGTGTCAGTTCAGTCCGTAAGATTGCCGTACATACGGCGCTTATGGAAGCTTTCTCCGCTACCGGAAATTACGATGCCCACACACTGGACGGTATGCGCCGTTGGTTGCTCGGGCAGAAACGTTTGCAGGACTGGGGCACATCAGTGAGCAGCATGGATGCCATATACGCCCTTTTGCAGCCCTCGACGACCGGCCTTTCTTTGCAGACGGCAGATGAGATCCGTGTGGACGCTCCTTCGGGAAAAGGATTGATTCGGATGAAGTCGTCGGAGAGTCCTATGGTCGGATTGGGTACGGTTACGGCCCGTGTGGACGGACGCGACCTGAACGACGGTGCGGGCACGCTGACGGTGAAGAAGTCGAGGGGCGGTTCTTCCGCGTGGGGGGCCGTGTATGCGCAATTTCAATTGCCGCTGACCGATGTGGAATCATCCGCTTCCGGCATGCGCGTACGTTGCGAAACCGATCATGCCGACCTGAGGGTGGGTGATCGCGTGACGTTGCGTTACGTGATTACGGCCGACCGTGATTATGAATACGTTTGCCTGAAAGCCGGACGTGCAGCTTGTCTGGAACCGGTAGAAGTCCGTTCCGGTTACGAATATCGCAACGGATTGGGTTATTATAAAGAGGTGAAGGACGCTTCGACGAATTATTTCTTTGAACGGCTTCCCAAGGGAACTTATATATTGGAAACAGAATGTTACGTGGAGCGTGCCGGACGATATACCGTCGGAGCGGCCAAGTTGAACGGTGTGTATGCGTCGGAATTCTGTGCTTATGGCGCTGCGCAGACGATGGAGGTGCGGCCATGAAATGTATTTCGGCGATCGGATGGATTGTAGCGGGCTTGTGGATGACCGGACGTTTGCAGGCGCAGGAACTCCTTCCGTGCCCGCCTTGCGATTTGGGACATTGGCGCGTGCCTGCGGGAAATTATAGCGGAATAACCCCGTTGGGCGGAGGCCGCTATGCCGTGGTGAGCGACAAGATGGATCAAGAAGGCTTTTTCATCTTCCGTGTTGTGCAAGATCCTTCGACGGGACAAGTGACCGCCGTGATCAACGAGGGATTTCGGGGCGTTCCCTCCGGATTGCAAGGAGGACGTGGGTGGCCTTTACGCCTGACGATTCTTTGGTCTGGGTGAGCGGAGAGGCCGATCAACGGATACGGGCTTATCGTATGGACGGCCGTCCGTCAGGGCGCGAGTTAGCCGTACCTCAGTCTTTGGGGCTGTCGGCTATCCGTCCGAATTACGGGTTCGAGGCTTTGACTTACGACCGTTGGTCCGGACTGTTCTGGACCGTGACCGAGAATGCTTTGAGAGCCGACGGCCCCGCTGCCGTTCTGGGAGGACCGAGAGACGTATGTCTGCGTCTGCAAAGCTTCGGAGCGGACGGTGAACCTCGTTCACAATATGCTTATCCTCTCGGCATACCTCAGAGCCAAAAGCAGGGACGGCAGTACGCCTTTGGGGCTGTGGCCTTGTGGGCTTGCGGAGACGGACGCCTGTGGGTCATGGAACGGGAATTCAATGTGCCGGAAAGACGTTTGAAGTCTTGCGTCTTCATACGGATTTATGAAGTGAATCCCGAAGTGCAAAAGAGACTGACACTTATACACATCTGACGCTGCAGACGATACTCCTAGTGAAGATCTCGGACGTAGCCGTATCAT
>JAJPYK010000130.1:8319-12141 GCA_021205005.1 Paraprevotella sp.
AAAATGCTCCGGCCGAAGTTTTGCCACATTATGCCTTGAAGAAGCGGCTCGTGGCTGCTTTTTCTACCCGCATGAGCCTGTGGCGTCCGAGGCTGGCCAATTATGAAGGTTTGTGCGAAGGCGCGACTTTGGCCGATGGGAGGCGTACATGGTTGCTGGTGAGCGATTCACAGGGCAATTACGGAACAAAATGGTGTCATTTGCGAGATTGGATTTGTGTTCTGGTTCCGCCTAAAACAAAATAAGATGAAAAGGAAACTGATGGAATTGACTGGTTTATGGTTGGTCGGCATTCTCTTGCTGGCGTCTTGCGGAAATGCGGATAAAAAAACGCCGTTGAGCCCGTCCCAAGGTCTGCCCGGTGAGTTGTTGCTGGTGGTGGATCAAAGCATTTGGAACACGAATGCGCGTGATTCTTTGGAAGATGTGCTGAAAGGCGGAATGCCCGGACTGCCACAGTATGAACCAATATTCCGCATGATGAGGCTTTTCCCTCAAGACTTCTCGGGGAAGTATGCCTTGATGCGTAATATACTGGAGGTGCGTATGGACCCTAAAGCGAACGGCGTGGAGATGGGGGCGGCCTATAATGTGGAGGCTGTGCCGCAGACCTACGTGAGCATCAAGGCGCACGACATCGCTGCGCTCAACCATTTCCTGATGACCAAACGCGATGTGATTACCGGGCTGTTCACAGAGTCCGAATTGAAATGGGAAGCCGGCCGGCTCAAGACGAAATACAGTAAACTGGTGGACGACGCTTCCCGCAAGATATTCGGTTATACCGTAAAAGTACCTTCCGATATTGAGAAAGTGAAGAACGCGGAGCATTTCATCTGGGCTTCGACCGACCGATTGGACCAGGATATGAACTATGTATGTTACAGTACGCCTTTGGCCGACAGTACGGTGTGGCTGTCTGACCGATGGGTCGCTTTGCGCGACTCGGCCATGCAGCGTAACATACCGGGAGAGAAGCCGGACCAGTGGATGACCACGACCGTGGAAAGCGGAAAACCGCTGGTGATGCAGCGCGCCGTGCGGCTGCCGGACGGGAAAACCGTTTATGAGATGCGCGGTTTATGGGAAATGCACAACGGAGGAATCGGAGGCCCATTCGTGTCGTTGGCTTATCCCGATTCGGCCCACGGACGTATGTTGATTACCGAAGGTTTCATCTATTCTCCGGACAGCCATAAGCGCGATTTGGTACGTCGGATGGAAGCCGCGTTGCGTACTTTCTCGCCTGTGAAACGATGAAAAAAAGCCAAAGGGCGTGCTGTGGTGTGAACCGTTTTATGTATCTTTGCTGTCAAATGAAAATACGAATATGTCTGTGAAAGGAACTTTCCTCTTGATATGGGGAACAATGTGGGCCGGGATGGCTTGGGCTCAGCCTCGGGCGGTGGCGGAGCGAGAAGTAGCCAACATGGGCGAGATCATGTTTCAAATGCCCTCCAAGGTGAGTTTCACTTTGCGAAACACGGGGACGGAGCCGCTGAGCATCATGGAAGTGATACCCTCCTGCGGCTGTACGTCGGTGGATTGGACGCACGAATTGATCGCGCCCGGAGCGGAAGGGACCATCACAGCTGTGTACGACGCCAAGATGTTGGGCGTATTTCAGAAAGATCTGGAGGTGTATACCAATGCTTCCGACCGCCCTTTCTATCTGCACATGCAAGGACGTGTGGTGTCCAAGCTTTCCGATTACTCAGGTTCTTTTCCCATAGATTTAGGCAATATCCGGTTGAATGTGAACCACGTGGAGTTCGATGACGTGAACCGTGGCGACCATCCGATGGTAGAATTACAGGTGGTGAATATGGGGCGTAAGAGTTATCAGCCGATCCTGATGCACCTTCCTCCTTATCTTTCGGCCCAATATGTGCCCGAAGTGCTGACCGGCGGTCGTATAGGACGGATTCTTCTGACCTTGGACAGCGAGAAACTCAATCAGATGGGACTGACGCAGACTTCTGTATATCTGGCCCGGAAAGTAGGGGATCAAGTTTCGGAAGCCTATGAAATCACGGTATCTTCCGTGTTGTTGCCCGATTTTTCCTCGCTTTCGGCGAAGGAGCGTGAGACGGCTCCTTGCATTCGACTTTCGACCGATACGCTGAATATGGGCGCATTGGACCGGAAACGGAAGAAGTCGATGACACTTACGGTGAGCAATACCGGAAAGCGTACGTTGGAAGTCCACACATTGCAGGTATTCAACAGTGCCTTATCCGTGGAACTGAACGATCGCAATATCGCTCCCGGAGAGACGGCCAAATTGAAAGTGACCGTGTCGGCCAAGTATCTGACCCAACAGAAAGGCCGTCCCCGCGTGTTGCTGATCACGAACGATCCAGCACATGCCAAGAAGATTATTACCGTAAATGTGACGCAATAAAAGAGAACGGTTATGGAACATCCTGAAAACAGTGCCGAATACAAAGGGTTGACCGTAAACAGCGGCGTAGCCCAACCCTCCATTGTGAATCCTTACTTGAAGCACGGACGTTTCCGCCGTCGCCAGATGTCGGCTGCGGATTACGTCGAAGGCATTTTGATAGGCGACGTAACCGTGCTGGGACGGGCCGTGACATTGGTGGAGAGCTTGAACCCCGAGCACCAGGCCGTGGCGCAGGAAGTGATTGAAAAATGTCTTCCCTATGCCGGACGGTCGATTCGCGTGGGCATCAGCGGCGTGCCCGGTGCGGGTAAAAGTACGAGCATAGACGTGTTCGGCATCCATGTACTCGAACAATATGGAGGGAAACTGGCCGTGTTGGCCATCGATCCCAGCAGCGAACGCAGCAAGGGGAGTATACTCGGCGACAAGACCCGTATGGAGAAACTGGCCGTACATCCCGACTCTTTTATCCGTCCCAGTCCGTCGGCCGGTTCGTTGGGCGGTGTGGCCCGCAAGACACGCGAGACCATTATCTTGTGTGAGGCGGCCGGTTTCGATAAGATATTCGTAGAGACTGTGGGCGTAGGGCAGAGCGAGACAGCCTGCCATTCGATGGTGGATTTCTTTCTGTTGATACAACTGGCCGGGACCGGCGACGAGTGGCAAGGCATCAAGCGCGGTATCATGGAGATGGCCGATGCCATCATCATTAATAAATGCGACGGGAACAACGTGGATAAATGCCAGTTGGCTGCCACCCAATTTCGTAATGCCTTGCATTTGTATCCCGCTCCGGAAAGCGGATGGACACCCCGCGTGTTGACGTATTCCGGCTTTTATAACCTGGGAATAAAGGAGATCTGGGATATGGTATACCAATATGTTGACTTCGTGAAGAAGAACGGTTATTTCGAACATCGGCGCAACGAACAGGCCAAATATTGGATGTATGAAACGATCAACGAACAGTTGAGAAACAGTTTCTTTCAGAATCCGCATATCGTATCCCGTTTGTCGGCGGCTGAGGAGATGGTGCTTTCGGGCAAACAAACCTCATTCGTGGCGGCCAAACAGTTGCTTGATGAGTATTTTACCGGGATGCGCGAGAAAAAGGACGGGGAATGACAACATTCCCCGTTCTTGTATACACCCGTTCGGACCGCATTCAGGACGGACGATATTCCGGGCAAGCGGTTGTCGTTTTATTCTTTTCTTTTCGGTTTGCCTGACGTTTTTCTCATGCCGTCGTAGCTCCATGTCTTTCTGTTATCAGCATGATTATTCCCGTGTCGGGCTTTCGCTGTACTTATGAACGATGCGGGGCGCGCCGAAACTCAAGTCCGGATTTTGCTCCCTTCTTATGGTAGTGTTTCACCGAGTGTGTCTGATCAAAGGCCCCCAAGCCTGTAGACCTC
>JAJPYK010000270.1 GCA_021205005.1 Paraprevotella sp.
CCGTTCGTTAATGAGTTTTAATGTCAGCATACTGTTATGTAGTTTGTATTCTATATCCTAAATGATGTGGTTTGCAAAATTAAATAAAAAAAAGACAGGATGGACCAAAATGAAGGAAAAACCGCGGTTTCTTTCTTCGGAACGGCATAATTCGGGACGAACATACGGCTGAATGGACGGGACATGTACGTCGGTCGTCCAGAAATTCATATTGAAACATTTTCGCAATAAAAAACAGATAAATGGACGGATTTTCTTGATATAAGTCAATATCCTGCCGGTATTTCATCTAAAAGTTGCCTTTTTGCTTGTTCTTCGTTCGAGACCGGCGTATCTTTGCAGTGTTTTTAGGAAAGGCCTGTAAAAAGGCTGAATAACGTTTAGGTAAAAGGATTGAATTTATGAAGAAATTAATGATTATGGCGAGTGCCATCATGATGGCAGTAGCTGCAAAGGCAGGTGAAGTAAATACAGTTGCATTCAACGAAACTCGGGTCGATGTTCCCGCCCGCGTACGTTTTGTCAAAGGCGATAACTACGGCTTCCAGGTTGATGCTAAGGATTCAATCGTGGCGCGTTCGTTGCGTTGCGTCGTGAAAAACGGAGTGCTTCGCATCAGCGCGGGTAATTCTTTGCAACCGGGCGAAACGAAATACGATCCCAAGAAAGGCGCATATTATTATGGTGTCAACCATGACGGCGAAGTGTACAGAAACGCCAGCGACGACGACACTACGTTGATTACGATTTATTCTCCGGCCATGCCTAAGGTGACGACTTCTTCCGATTATGTAGCTGAAGCTGTGAAAGAGGCCGACAATACGGCTGCCGACAAGAACATGTTGACTATGAACGGAAAATAAGATAACTTCCTTTTGAGGAAGGCAACGATAGCAATCTGCTGTCAAGTTAGAAATGTAACCCCTCGATGTTTTTTCAGGACTAAAAAACATCGAGGGGTTTTGCTTAACGGCTGGGGGCTCATAACTCCCAAAGAGCATCACTCAGCCATACAAAAAAATGCTGAATGTACCTGTGTGTTTTGTTCACTCCTATTGCTCATGGCAAAAGGGAGCGGTGGAAAACGTCATCACAAACTCATCAGGCAATACATACCAAAGGGGACAGACTTAAGCAGGGTCATAGAGGGGAAAAATAGACAAAATCAGAAGGAAATGCAATGCCTGGCCGAGAGGAGACATAAACTTTTATACGCAGGTTGAAAGGCTTTTTGAAAATATTTCGTAATTTTGCACTTGCTAATTGGCTTTGCCGATTTTTCTTTTTCATTTAACGACAACGATTCTGAAGAAATTGATTTTTACATTTGCACTTGTCCTTGTGGCAATGACGATTTCTGCTGTTCCTGCAAGACGGGAAATATGGAGGACCTTAAAACTGGCCGACGGCAGCGAAGTGAGAGCCGAATTAAGAGGCGATGAGTTTCTGTCGTTTTGGCAGGCAGCCGATGGCCGCAGGTTCGTGCCGAACGTCAAAACCGGGATATTTGAAGCCGCTGATTCGGGCAAGCTCGCCACACAGGCACAAGCAAGAAGGAACATGCCTTCAATGCTCCAATCAAGGCTCAGAATAGCCTTTGTACCCTTCGGCGGCACGCATACCGAATATAAAGGAAAGAAAAAAGGCTTAATCATCCTCGTGCAGTTTGCCGATAAGACATTCTCTCCCGAAGATACCCCCGAACTGTACAACCGAATTGCAAACGAAGAGAACTTCAACGAAATGGGGTTCGAAGGAAGTGTAAAGGATTATTTCAAGGCCCAGAGTTACGGCGATTTCGAGCTTGACTTCGATGTGGTCGGGCCTGTCACGATGCCGGAAGGTTACGCTTACTACGGCGCGAACTACGTCGAAGGAAGCAACGTGGATTTTTTCCACTCGCAGGCTGTCGGCCAAATGCTGATAGACGCATGCACGGCTGTAGATGGACAGGTTAATTTCAAGGACTACGACTGGGACGGCGACGGAATGGTCGACCAGGTGTATTTGCTTTATGCCGGCCACGGCGAAGCGACTTACGACGACCCGAACACCATCTGGCCGCACGAAGCGGGCCTGGATGAATTGACTTATGACCCGACAACGAAAAAATACAAGACCCTGCAACTTGACGGCGTTTACATCAACACTTATGCCTGCGGATGCGAACTCGGCCATACTGAAAGCATTTACGGCATCGGCACGATATGCCATGAATTTTCTCATTGCCTCGGTCTTCCCGACATGTACGATATCACTTATAGCGGCTATTACGGCATGGGATCCTGGAGCGTAATGGACCAGGGCCTTTACAACGGCAACAGTTTTGTGCCTGCCGATTACACAAGCTACGAACGATGGTATGCAGGATGGATAGAACCGAAAGTACTCGACAGCGATGTACAGGTGGACGACATGAAACCGATTGAGAACGACAAAGACGCCTACATCATTTATAATAACGGCAACCCCAATGAATATTATCTGCTGGAAAACAGGCAAAAGGACGGATGGGATGCGGCCATACCGGGTTCGGGAATGCTCATATTACATGTGGACTATTCGGATCAAGTATGGAGCAGCGATAGCGTAAACAGCACGTCAAGGCAACGCTGCACGGTGTTCCCAGCCGACAACGATTTGAATAATCCTGCTGGCGACACCTATCCTTATATGGATAATAACAGCCTGAACGATTTTTCGACACCTGCGGCCATGCTGAACAACAAGAACAGTGACGGCACTTATTATATGAATAAGTCGGTAAGCGAAATTACGCAAAACGATGACGGCACAATGGCATTCAAGTTTGAAACCAACGAAGCCGCCGAGGATTATGAAAAGCCTTCTTCTTACATCTTTTACGAATCGTTCGACAAGATGGACGGACAAGGCGGCCATGACGGGCTGTTCGACGGTTCAACAGTAGGAAAAGGGACCTTCAAAGGATACACCGACAATGACGGATGGTCATCGATATCTGGGTATGGAGCGGATAAATGCGTGATGCTCGGTTCATCGGATTCTATCGGCCAAATAACGACACCGGAATTGGAACTCAACGGTAAATATACCCTGTACTTCAAAGCCGCTCCTTATACCGGCGACGGCAATTTCATAACTGTAGAAGTGAAAAGCGGCGAAGCCTCGTTTACGAAAACGAATTTCATCATGACAGAAGGCCGGTGGTCGGCGTTCAGCACCGAAATAGAAGGCAACGGCCCTATGAAGCTGCTCTTCAAAGGCACTCAGAAATTCTTCTTTGACGAAGTCTGCATAGCACCGGGATCGACCACAGGCATCAACAGCGTAACCGTGGAAAAGCCCTCCCAACCGGCCGACGGTCGCATATACGGCATCGACGGGCAATATATGGGCAAGAACCTGGACAACCTGAAAAAAGGCATCTATATCGTAAACAGAAAGAAAATCATAAAATAAAGCCCCGCCCAAAGGGCTTACTGGGTAAGGTTAACCTGTCTGGCCCGCCGCCCGAAACATATCAACGATAACGACAGTATCCCAAAAGTTTTTTTATTGAACTTTTGGGATACTGTCTTTTTTATATTTATCTTTGCAAAGCACAAAGCACAAAAATGTACCACGAAGACAGAACGATCGTTTTTTTCTTGTCCCACTTCATTCTTTATCATGGTGTCGGATTTTATTTCGGAGACCTGGAAAAGTGAAGCATCTTCAACAGGAGATGCCGGGGTGTTCTTTTGCAGTGTCGGTTGTCTTTCGTCCGTGTCCGTGTCTTTTTCGCGGCGTATGGCGTGTTGTAGAGCCTGAAAACGTGTTGCTGTTGCCGCACGCGAAAGACTGAGCGTAGTATAATCAAAATATATATATGAGCGAGATTTTTATTATCATTGGGTTGATAGTGTTGAATGGCGTGTTTTCCATGTCCGAAACGGCGATGATTTCGGCGCGGAAATCCCGACTTTCCATGGAGGCGAAGAAGGGGAATAAATCCGCACGGAAAGCATTGGATTTATCGGGGAATTCGGACCGTTTTTTGTCTACCGTACAAATCGGAATCACGTTGATCGGTATTCTGACCGGTATCTATTCCGGCAGTAAAATAGCTACCGACCTGACGGATTTCATGCTTTCTTGCGGCGTATCTCCGTCCTATGCCTACATGTTGGCGCAGGGCCTTATCGTGGTGATCGCGACCTATCTGACCATTATCTTCGGTGAGCTGGTGCCGAAGCGTATCGGCTTGAGTGTGGCTGAGACCGTGGCCAAACTGGTGGCGCGTCCGATGAATTTCCTGGCCCGGCTGGTTTCTCCTTTCGTCTGGTTGCTTTCAACAAGTACGGAGATTATTTTCAACCTGTTGGGGGTGAAGAGCGAGGACGGAAAGGTGACTGAAGAAGAAATCAAGTCGATCGTCAAGGAGGGGGCCGAAGAAGGAACGGTGGAACCGGTGGAGCAAAACATTGTGCAACGGGTTTTCCTGTTGGGCAATTTGAAAATCGGTTCTATCATGACGCATAAGAGTGAGGTGGTATGGCTGGATGCTGCGATGTCGGCCGAGGAGGTGAAAGAGGTGATGAAAAACGATCTTTATGAGTCTTATCCGGTTGCCGACGGCGATTTGGATCATGTGAAGGGAATGATTTGGCTGAAAGATTTGGTCATGGGGCTGGGCGACGCACATTTCAATGTGGGGGCGTTGGCTCGTGAGGCGGTTTACTTCCATGAAGGGATGAGTATATATAAGGTGTTGGAACAGATGAAGGTAAAGAAGATCAGCCGCGGCCTGATCTGCGACGAGTTCGGCGACTTTGTGGGAATGGTCACGCTGAAAGATATTTTCGAGGGACTGGTGGGCGCAATGGACAATGAAGGCGAGGAGCCTGAGATCGTCAAGCGTTCGGATAATGGCGGATGGCTGGTGGACGGGCAGTGCTCGCTCTACGACCTGTTGTGTTACTTCGACTGCGGTGATTTGTATGAGGCGTCGGGCTATCACACTTTGGCCGGCCTGATTCTTGACCGCATGCAGCACATTCCCCGTTGCGGCGAGAAGCTGGAGTGGAACGGTTTTGTATTCGAGATTGTGGATATGGATGGGGCACGTATCAACAAGGTGCTGGTGACGGGAAAAACAATCTCCTGAGATTGAATTTTTTTTCTCCTGAGATCGGAATATTTTTCTCCTGAGATTGATTTTCTTTTCTGCGGAGGAAGTCGGAACGACCTTTGCGGGAGGGCATGGTCGGCGACGGCCCTCTCTACTAAAATAGAAGATTTAAGGCGGATTTGCGCTTTCAAATGATTTTTTATAGTACTTTTGTAGTACTAAAAAATAGGTAAGAAAGACATGTTCAAGAGAATAAAGCGGAACTGGTTTGTACCGAAAGGTGCCGAAATGACCGAACTGGACAAGAAGATTTTGGCTTTTCAGAACCGGGGCTGTTTGGTGCCTTCGCGCAAGGTGATCAAGACGCCGGAACAGATTGAAGGCATTCGCCGGAGCGGTGTGGTGAACACCGGAGTACTCGATTTGGTGGCTCGTGAGATACATGCGGGAATGACTACACTCGAAATAGACAAGTTGGTTTATGATTATACGGTGGAGCACGGAGCGATTCCCGCCCCGTTGAACTATGAAGGATTTCCGAAAAGCTGCTGCACTTCGATTAACGAAGTGGTCTGCCACGGCATCCCCAATGAGTTCGAAGTGCTGAAAGAGGGAGACATCATTAATGTGGATGTGTCTACCATCCTGGACGGATATTTCAGCGACGCATCCCGTATGTTCGTTATCGGCGAGACTACGCCGGCGAAACAGAAATTGGTCGATGTGGCCCGCGAATGTCTGGACATCGGCATGGAGGCCGCCCATCCGTTCGGTTTTGTGGGCGATATCGGTCATGCCATAGAGCAACATGCCAAAAAGAACGGATTCAGCATCGTGCGCGATTTGTGCGGTCACGGGGTGGGGCTGGAATTCCATGAAGAGCCCGACGTGGAGCATTTCGGCAAGAATGGCACGGGGATGCTTTTGGTGCCCGGAATGGTCTTTACCATAGAGCCGATGGTGAACATGGGAGACTGGCGTGTGTTTGTGGATGAAGACTACGGATGGACCGTGGTGACGGAGGACGAACTGCCGAGCGCACAGTGGGAGCATACGTTCCTGATGACGGAAGAGGGGCTTGAGATCCTGACTTATTGAGACATAAAAAACAAGTTTGCCGAGCGTAATGGAGAAATATATTATTATATTAGGTATAGAGTCGAGTTGCGACGATACCTCTGCGGCTGTGATCCGAAACGGTGTTTTGTTGAGTAACGTGACGGCCAGTCAGGCCGTGCATGAGGCTTATGGCGGAGTGGTGCCGGAATTGGCTTCGCGTGCACATCAGCAGAATATCGTGCCCGTGGTAGATCAGGCTCTGAAAAGAGCGGGAGTGAAGAAAGAAGATCTTTCGGCTGTAGCCTTTACCCGGGGGCCCGGATTAATGGGCTCTTTGCTGGTGGGCGTGTCGTTCGCCAATGGCTTTTCCCGTGCCTTGTGGATTCCCATGATAGAGGTTAATCACCTGCAAGGCCATGTGTTGGCGCATTTTATTAAAGAAAATGAAGAGGATCATGACCAGCCGGATTTCCCGTTTTTGTGTCTGTTGGTGAGCGGCGGGAATTCGCAAATCATCCGGGTGAAAGCCTATAACGACATGGAAGTTCTGGGGCAGACCATCGACGATGCGGCGGGAGAGGCTATCGACAAGTGTTCTAAAGTGATGGGGCTGGGCTATCCCGGCGGCCCGATCATCGACAAGCTGGCGCGTCAGGGCAATCCTTTGGCCTATACCTTTGCCAAGCCTCATATCGAGGGGTATGATTACAGTTTCAGCGGTCTGAAAACTTCGTTCCTGTATTCTTTGCGCGACTGGATTAAGGAAGATCCCGACTTCATCGAACATCATAAAGAAGACCTTGCGGCTTCTTTGGAGCATACGATTGTGGACATTCTGATGAAGAAATTGCGTCAGGCTGCAAAAGATACGGGCATCCGTCAGGTGGCTGTGGCCGGAGGTGTATCGGCCAACAACGGCTTGCGGAACGCCTTTCGAGAACACGCAGAACGGTACGGGTGGAAAATCTATATTCCGAAATTCAGTTATACGACCGATAATGCGGCCATGATCGCCATTACGGGGTATTTCAAGTATCTGGACAAGGATTTCTGTACGATAGATTTGCCTGCTTATTCAAGAGTAACACTAAAATAAATCAGATATTTTTATGAACGTAGAGTCTAAAATCATAAGTCGTGAGATCAGTCCGTTATTGTGGAAAGCAGGCGAGACCGTATGCACGGCAGAAAGTTGCACTTCCGGGCAGATCGCTGCGGCGATTACCAGTGTGCCGGGCAGTTCTACTTATTTTAAAGGCGGCGTGGTCTGCTATACGAACGAAGTGAAAACACGTTTTCTGGGCGTTTCTCCCGAATTGTTGGAAGAGAAGGGCGCCGTGAGCGAAGAAGTCGTACGGGCCATGTTCGACGGAGCGTTGAAAGCGATGGAAACCACTTATGCCGTGGCCGTGACCGGTTATGCCGGTCCTGGCGGAGGCAGCGAAGCTCCCGTGGGTACGATTTGGATTGCTGTGGGTGACAAGAATGAAGTCACGGTGGAAAAACTTGAAGGTGACGACGGTCGTGATTTGAATTTAGCCAAAGCCACTTTGGTCGCCTTGCAGCTCTTGCTCGACCTGCTGAAAAAGCGGCATCCGGCAGAGGAAGAGTGATTTTTTTGCTGAAATACTTGTGTATTCGGTTTTTAAGTACTAATTTTGCACTCTGTTTGGAAGAAGCTAATAGAAATAAAAAAAGAAAGATAGAAATGTCTAAGATTTGTCAAATTACCGGAAAGAAAGCCATGGTTGGCAACAATGTCTCCCATTCAAGGCGTCACACGAAAAGACGTTTTGAAGTGAACTTGTTTACAAAGAAGTTCTACTATGTAGAGCAGGATTGCTGGATTAGCCTGAAAATCAGTGCCGCTGGTCTGCGATATATTAATAAGGTAGGTCTGGATGCTGCATTGACCCCTGCAGTGGAAAAGGGCTATTGTGATTGGAAAACCATTAAAGTAATTGCTTAATAAAGGAGGGTAGGACTTATGGCAAAGAAAGCTAAAGGCAACAGAGTGCAGGTTATTTTGGAATGCACTGAGATGAAAGTAAGCGGTCTTCCCGGAACATCGCGTTATGTAACGACGAAGAACAAGAAGAACACCCCTGAAAGATTGGAGTTGAAGAAATATAATCCGATCTTGCGGAGAATGACAGTTCATAAAGAAATTAAATAATACGAGGATACACTATGGCAAAAAAGACAGTGGCAACTCTCCAGACCGGTAAGACGGATGGACGTTCCTATACGAAGGTAATCAAAATGGTGAAGAGCCCCAAGACCGGTGCTTATGTATTCGATGAGCAAATGGTTCCGAATGAGGCTGTAAAGGACTTCTTCAAGAACTAATCAGATTATTCGATCATACAGAGATAATCCCTTCTACCGGCGGTCGAGGGGAGCTTTTTTGTAATCGTATGACGGACATTTAAAAAACTTATGTTATCTTTGTGAACGTAACGTATTTTAAATAAAAGGACTTATGGAAATTTTCAGCTTTTTCTCGAAAGAAAAAAAAGAGACATTGGATAAAGGTCTGGAAAAGACGAAAGAAAGTTTCTTTGGGAAACTGACACGAGCTGTGGCCGGAAAGTCGAAAGTGGACGACGATGTGCTGGACAGTCTGGAAGAGGTATTGGTGACATCGGATGTCGGTGTGGATACGACACTGAACATCATCGGGAGGATCGAAAAACGTGTGGCGCGCGACAAGTATGTCACGACGGCCGAATTGAACAATATATTGCGTGATGAAATCGCTTCGTTGCTGACGGAGAACAATACGGAGGACACGGAGGGCTTTGTCATTCCCGAGGGAAAGAAACCTTATGTGATCATGGTGGTCGGCGTGAACGGCGTGGGAAAGACGACTACGATCGGCAAATTGGCCTATCAACTGAAAAAGGCCGGAAAGAAAGTTTATTTAGGTGCGTCGGATACTTTCCGTGCGGCCGCCATTGAACAGTTGACCATCTGGTCGGAGCGAGTCGGCGTGCCCATCGTGAAGCAACAGATGGGGAGCGATCCGGCTTCTGTGGCTTTCGACACGTTGAATTCGGCCGTGGCCAATGGAGCGGACGTCGTGCTGATCGATACGGCCGGACGTTTGCATAATAAGAAAGGACTGATGGACGAATTGTCGAAAATAAAAAGGGTCATGCAGAAGGTGGTGCCCGATGCTCCGCATGATGTCATGTTGGTGTTGGACGGCAGTACGGGGCAGAATGCGTTTGAACAGGCCAAGCAGTTTACTTTGGCCACAGAGGTGACCAGTCTGGCCATTACCAAGTTGGACGGTACGGCCAAGGGCGGTGTCGTGATCGGCATTTCCGACCAATTCAAGATTCCGGTACGGTATATCGGATTGGGCGAGGGCATGGAGGATTTGCAGCCGTTCAATCGCAGGGAATTCGTGAATTCCCTTTTCGGAAAGAATGAATAAGATAGAATAATTCTAACGGTTTTAATAGAATATAGTTTTGCGAAAGAATACGATAGATGTCATAACTTTGGGATGTTCCAAGAATCTGGTGGATTCCGAAAAGCTGATGCGCCAGCTCGAAGCCAACGGGTACCGTGTCACTCACGATTCCGAGAATCCGCAGGGGGATATTGCCGTAATCAATACGTGCGGTTTTATCGGCGATGCCAAGGAAGAGAGCATCAATATGATATTGGAGTTCTGTCAGGCGAAAGAGAAAGGACGACTGAAGAAGTTGTACGTGATGGGATGCCTGTCGGAACGTTATCTCAAGGAGTTGGGCGAGGAGATACCCCAAGTGGACAAGTTTTACGGAAAATTCGACTGGAATAAGTTATTAGCGGATTTGGGTAAGACTTATCAGGCGGACTTGAGTCTGGAAAGAGAACAGACGAATCCCCGACATTATGCTTATCTGAAAATTTCCGAGGGATGCGACCGTAAATGCTCCTATTGCGCCATACCGATCATTACCGGCCGTCATATATCGCGTCCGATGGAGGATATATTGGAAGAGGTGAGGATGCTGGTAAGGCATGGCGTCAAGGAGTTTCAGGTGATTGCCCAGGAATTGACTTACTATGGGGTGGACCTGTATCATAAACAGATGCAGCCCGAGTTGATAGAACGCATTTCGGATATTCCGGGCGTGGAATGGATACGGATGCACTATGCTTATCCGGCGAATTTTCCCGAAGATCTGTTTCGCGTAATGAGAGAGAGGCAGAACGTATGCAAGTATATGGATATTGCCTTGCAGCATATCAGTGACAATATGTTGGAGAAGATGCGCCGGCATGTGACTAAGCAACAGACTTATGACTTAGTACGGCGTTTCCGTGAAGAAGTACCGGGCATTCACCTGCGTACCACTTTGATGGTGGGTCATCCCGGCGAGACGGAAGAGGACTTCGAAGAACTGTTGGAGTTTGTCCGTGAGGCGAAGTTTGAGCGTATGGGGGCTTTTGCTTATTCGGAGGAAGAAGGCACTTATTCTGCCGAGCATTACTAAGACGACATTCCTTTTGAGGTCAAACAGGAACGTTTGGATAAACTGATGGCGTTACAGCAGCGGGTTTCCGCAGAACTGACAGCGTTGAAAATCGGCAAGACGTTTAAGGTGGTGATCGATCGTTGCGAGGGAGATTATTACATCGGTCGTACAGAGTTCGATTCTCCCGAAGTGGATCCGGAAGTATTGATCCCGAAATCGGAAGGGAACCTGAAGTTCGGTGAATTTTATGAAGTGAAGATTACCGATGCCGATGATTTCGATTTATATGGCACTCTCGTGTCTGAATAACAACGAGCTGATATGAACAATAAAGATTTTATTGCGGAGCTGTCCCGTCGCTTGGGATATACCTCGAAAGATACGGCGGCCTTGATGGGGGCTGTCGTGGCTGAAATGACGGAGCAACTGGAAGATGAAAATGTGATCATGATTCAGAATATAGGTTCGTTCGAGGTTAAAAAAAAACAGGAGCGGGTTGTGGTCAATCCGTCCACTCAGCAACGCATGTTAGTGCCTCCGAAACTGATTCTCAACTTCAAACCCAGTGCTTCTTTTAAGGAAAAGATGCAATAAACCGTAGTGGCGTATGGATAAAAAGATATTGCTGCAAGACCTGGCCGACGGATTGGTGCGCCGGAAAGGTATTACGAAAAAAGAGGCGGAGATTTTTATCCGTTCCGTGTTCGACATCATCGGAGAGTATTTGCAGTCGGACAAGATCGTAAAAGTAAAAGGGCTGGGCACATTCAAATTGGTGACGGTAGACAGCCGCGAAAGCGTAGATGTTAATACGGGCGAACGTATCGTGATCAAGGAATATACGAAAATCAATTTTACTCCGGATCCCGTATTGAGAGATGCGATCAACAAGCCTTTCATCCAATTTGAAACCGTGGTGTTGTATGAGGATACGGACGTGGCGGAAATGGAGCGGATGGATTTGCCGGATTTACCGGAAGAGACGGAGGAAGAAAATGCTACGGGAAGTCCGGATGAGAATCTGTCGTCGGAGGTCCTCGTTCCGGAAGAAGGAGAGGACTTCGTCGAGGACTCTGACGAAAACGGGGAGAGCGAGGATGATATGTCTTCGGATGTATCGGCTGCCGCTATGGGAGTGGAAACAGAAGCAATAGATGACTCCGAGGCTGTCGCAGACGAAAGTGATAGTCGGGATATGGAGGATGAAGAGGAGCCGGAGGAAGAACCTGTTGCTCCGGAAGAGGTAACGCCTGACCCATCGGGGGCTACCGTGAACCGAAACAATGAAGAAAAGGAGCAACCAAGGGAGGAAGACATTGCTCCGCAAGAGGAAAACGTTGAACCGAAAGAGGGAGGTGTTGATTTTTCAGAGGATGATGTGGA
>JAJPYK010000155.1 GCA_021205005.1 Paraprevotella sp.
ACTTGAACGCAAAAACGCTTAAAACACGGGTTAACCCGTCTTTTTTTATTTTTATTCTCATTTTTCCCGGCTTTTTGTGGGAAAAGGTGACTATTTTGCTTATTTTTGTTCAGATATTGACGGTCAGGAGCCCTACGTCCCGACCGTGAAGCAATGTAAAACCATTTAAATGAGTATAATTCTAATCAAGTATGAAGAAACCATTCAAAAAGGTCTTGGTGTTGGGATCCGGAGCGTTGAAAATTGGGCAAGCCGGAGAGTTCGACTATTCAGGTTCGCAGGCGTTGAAAGCTTTGCGGGAGGAGGGTGTCCGTTCGGTGCTGGTAAATCCCAATATCGCTACGATTCAGACTTCCGAAGGGATCGCCGACGAAGTGTATTTCCTTCCCGTTACGCCGTATTTCGTAACCGAGATTATTAAAAAGGAGCGTCCCGACGGCATCTTGCTGGCCTTCGGCGGGCAGACGGCTTTGAACTGCGGAACGGAACTGTATCGTAAAGGCGTGCTGGACACTTATGGCGTAACCGTGTTGGGTACGTCGGTTGAAGCGATCATGTATACGGAAGACCGAGATCTTTTCGTGAAGAAACTGAATGAAATCCCGATGAAGACCCCCGTGAGCCGTGCCGTGGAAAACATGGAGGACGCCTTGGCAGCGGCCCGTGCCATCGGCTATCCCGTGATGGTACGATCGGCTTATGCCCTTGGGGGACTGGGCCGCGGGATCTGTCCCGATGAGGCGCATTTCATCGAAGTAGCCGAGAGCGCTTTCACTTTTGCGCATCAGATTCTGGTGGAAGAATCCTTGAAAGGCTGGAAAGAAATCGAGTTTGAAGTCATACGCGATGCGAACGATCATTGCTTTACCGTGGCCAGTATGGAGAACTTTGATCCGTTGGGCATTCATACGGGAGAATCTATCGTGGTGGCCCCCACCTGTTCGCTTTCGGACGAACAGGTGACGATGTTGCAGGAACTGTCGAAAACCTGTATCCGTCATTTGGGCATCGTGGGAGAGTGTAACATACAATATGCCTTTCATGCCGAGACCAATGACTATCGGGTTATCGAAGTGAATGCCCGTCTGAGCCGTTCGTCGGCACTGGCATCGAAAGCCACGGGCTATCCGTTGGCGTTCGTGGCGGCCAAGATCGCCTTGGGATATACGCTGGATCAGATAGGAGAGATGGGGACGTCCAACTCTGCATACGTCGCTCCCTCGCTCGATTATCTGATTTGCAAGATACCGCGCTGGGATCTGACGAAGTTCGAAGGGGTTTCCCGTCACATCGGTTCCAGTATGAAATCGGTGGGAGAGATCATGTATATCGGCCGTTCTTTCGAGGAGATCATCCAAAAAGGGGTGCGCATGATAGGGCAGGGAATGCACGGGTTTGTGGGCAACGACAGGGTGCATTTCGACCATCTCGAAGATGAATTGGCCCATCCTACGGACTTGCGCATCTTTGCTATCGCCCAGGCTTTGGAAGAGGGCTATTCCATACGGCGCATTTGCGAGCTAACCAAGATCGATCCGTGGTTCGTCAAGAAGTTGGCGAATATCGTGGATATGAAAAGACAACTGGAAGAGCATAGCGTTTTGGGAAGTCTTTCGCCGGAGCTGTTACGCGAGGCGAAGCGGTTGGGATTCTCCGATTTCCAGATCGCCCGTTTCGTCATCAAGCCGCAAAACACCAACATGGAGAAGGAAAATCTGCAAGTGCGGCAGTACAGAAAAATGTTAGGCATCTTACCGGCCGTGAAGCGCATCAACACAGTGGCGTCCGAGCATCCGGAGCTGACGAATTATCTCTATATGACTTACGGAGCGGAAGGCTGCGACGTGAATTTCTACAAGCACGACAAGTCGGTGGTCGTGTTGGGATCGGGAGCCTATCGCATAGGATCTTCCGTGGAATTCAACTGGTGTTCGGTCAATGCCGTGCAAACTGCGCGGCGTTTGGGGTATAAGTCCATCATGATCAATTATAATCCCGAAACGGTCTCGACGGACTACGACATGTGTGATCGACTTTATTTTGACGAACTTTCGTTTGAGCGCGTACTCGATGTCATCGACTTGGAACAGCCCGGCGGTGTCATCGTCTCTGTGGGCGGACAGATTCCCAACAATCTGGCCATGAAACTTTATCGTCAGTCCGTGCCTATTCTGGGTACTTCTCCGGTGTCGATCGACCGGGCGGAGAATCGCAACAAGTTCTCGGCCATGCTCGACCGTCTGGGCATCGACCAACCGGCTTGGCAGGAACTGACCAGCCTGGACGAGATGAAGAGTTTCATCGCCAAAGTGGGTTATCCCGTTTTGGTGCGTCCGTCGTATGTGCTCTCCGGTGCGGCCATGAACGTATGTTACAATGAAGGACAACTGACACGTTTTCTGGAAATGGCGCGTGAGGTGTCCAGAGAATACCCCGTAGTGGTGTCGCAGTTCATGCAGGAGACGCAAGAGGTGGAGTTTGATGCCGTGGCGCAGAACGGCGAGGTGGTGGAATATGCCATATCCGAGCACATCGAATATGCCGGGGTGCATTCCGGTGACGCCACTTTAGTGTTTCCGGCCCAGCAACTGTATTTTTCCACGATGCGTGCCATCAAAAAAATCAGTAGTCGCATTGCCCGCGAACTGAACATCTCCGGTCCGTTCAACATACAGTTTCTGGCCAAAGGCAGCCAAATCAAGGTGATCGAGCGCAACCTTCGCGCCTCTCGCAGTTTCCCGTTCGTGTCCAAGGTTTTGAAACGAAATTTCATTGAGACGGCTACCCGAATCATGTTGGATGCGCCTTATACCCGTCCGGACAAATCGGTATTCGATATCGACCGTATCGGCGTAAAGGCTTCGCAGTTCTCGTTCGCCCGTTTGCAGAACGCCGATCCCGTATTGGGGTAGACATGTCGTCTACGGGCGAAGTGGGATGTCTGGGCGACGATTTCGATGAGGCCCTGTTGAATGCCCTCATGGCTACGGGATATACGATTCCGCAAAAATCGGTGATGCTTTCTTCCGGTCCGGTACAGTCCAAGGTGGAGCTTCTGGAGCCGAGCCGGATGTTGGCAGACAAGGGCATTGTTATTTATGCTACGCCGGGTACGGCCCGTTTCTTGAATGAGAACGGTGTGCCGGCCGTTGCCGTGCATTGGCCCGACGAGCATACGGCCGCTGAAAACAACGTGCTGAAGATGATTGCCCGTCATGAGTTCGACTTGATTGTGAACATCCCGAAAGATCAGACCAAGCGCAAGCTGACTAACGGGTATCATATCCGTCGCGATGCCATCGACCATAATATTCCGTTGATGACGAATTCGCGTCTGGCCAAGGCGTTCATCGAAGCCTGTTGCCGGATGGATTTGGAGCAGATACAGATCAAGAGTTGGCAGGAGTTTAAATAAACATATTGCGAATGTTTCGGATGCGCCCGTGCGGGAAAATCTTTCCCGTCGGGCGCATTTGACGTTTGTGGCGGCAGCTCGTGCCAGGCGGTCAGTCGCCGAGCGTGAAGACGAAATGGTTGTCCGTGCTTTCCGCCGTGTTGAAGCGATAGCCTTCCCATTCGAATGATTTCAGTTCTTCGGGATTCTCGATACGGTTTTTCAGGATGAAACGCGTCATCTAGCCCCGGCACATTTTGGCGTAGACCACGACGGTGGACAGTTTTCCTTTTTTATATACATGAAAGTCCGGGGTTACTACACGCACTTCCTGTGTCACGCGCGTCCAGTCGAACAGATTTTTCATTTCCGCACTGGCCAGATTGATCAATACGTTTCCTTGACGGCGGGCAGCATCGATCAGCCGGTCGGTCAGTAGGGGACGCCAATACGCGAAAAGCGTTTGTCCGTCGGCTTCGGGCAGACGCACGTTTCCTTCCAGACGATAGCTCCGAATGCGGTCGGAGGGGCGCAGCAGTCCGTAGAGGAACGAGGTGATGAAGAGATGACGGTCGGCATAGGTCCAGTCGTCCGGAGTGAAGTCTTGTGGTGCGATGTGCTTGAACACCATGCCGGTGTAGGCCAGCAGTGCCGGGAGTTCGGCGGGATCTTCGTCAAGGAATGTGCGGAACCGAAGGACTTTGCGTGCGGCGATTTGCGGATTGACGTGTAAAATTTCAGCCAGTTCTTCCGTAGAATAACTGCCCATGGCGCATGCAATGCGTCGCGCTTCATCGGCAAAGTCGGGCCGGGCGGCGGGTGGAAGGCATGTCGGGCACTTCTTTGTCAAGGTCTTGGCACAAGATATGAATGTGAGCATGTCGTATCGTTATTAAGTAAGTCAGCGGAGGGCTGTAAGGACTGCAAAGTTAGATAAAAACTATCTTTTTGTTACGTTTTTCAGATTTTTTAGGTACGGATTAGGCGAAAGAAAGTATGGAATGGAGATTTTCCGATATATAAATATTCGCGTTTTCGGCTTTTTATTCAGTATGCGGTGCATATTTTTTCATTTTTCAGCGTTTGTTTTCCAATCGTTCTCCGCAGATTGGAAGAAAAATCTCCGCAGAAAACCTTAGCGATCTCCGCACGACGGTCGGAGCAGAGACGGAACGAGGCGCGAAAATCATGTTTTATCTTGATTTTTTTTGCTGTTTGCTTCTTTTTTTCCTGCAAGAATGCGGAACAAAAAGATCGTTTCCATGCTCTTTTCATCAACTGCCCGGCAATAAGATGCGGACGGTGGAGCTTTTCGAAATTCATTCTGTCGTCAGGGAACCTTTCTCGGTTTCTTTTTGTCATTCAACCGCTTCGCGAGATTGCAGTTTTTCCGATCACACTCCGGCTCCTCCGCGAATAATCCGGCCGTGCGTAGGATGAACTGACAAAATGACAAGACCGCCAATCATTAAAAAACAGTAAGACGGGCGGTAATATAGCTTTTTTATCGTACTTTTGTGCCGGTAAATTCGAGTAGGAACGAATATGGACGCAGTAGCCCTGATCGATAAATATTATGCCGAGACTCCCCGTTTGAGGGAGATTCTGTGGCAGCATAGTCGCAAAGTGGCCGACCGCAGTTTGCGGATAGCCGCTGCACATCCGGAACTGAAGCTGGATACGGAGTTTTTGGAGGAGGCCGCTTTGTTGCACGACATAGGCATCTTGCGTACCAATGCTCCCGCCTTTCTGTGTCTCGGCGATGCTCCTTACATTTGTCATGGCTATATCGGAGCCGAGATTCTGCGTAGCGAAGGTTATCCGCGTCATGCCCGGGTGTGCGAGCGTCATACCGGTGCCGGATTGTCGCGGGAAGAGATCGTGAACCAGAAGATTCCCATTCCCGTGCAAGATTATTTTCCGGAAACTTGGGAAGAACAGGTGATTTGTTACGCGGACAAATTCTATTCCAAGTCGCATCTCGACAGGGAAAAGACGCCCGAACAGGCGCTTAAGAGCGTGAGCAAGTACGGGGAGGAGGGCGCACGCCGTTTCCTCCGTTGGATGGAAATTTTCAAAGAAAATACCGAGCATTAAACGGCTTTTGTGTATTTTTGCAGTCGCTTACGGATTAAAACTAAGACGGAAATCGGTTGAAAACAAAAATAGCTATATTCTTTCTGGTGGGTAGTTCATTCTGCATGCTGGCGCAAAACAGATTGAATGCGAATTTTTCGGCTTCCTGCTCCACGGCGGATTCTTCCGTAGCCGAAGCGGGGAAGGCCGACACTCTTCCGAAAGTGAAGACGGCTTCCGATACGGTTGTGAAAGACACCGCAAAAGTCCTTTTGCAGCGTCGGAGCGCGGACAGTACAGCCGCCGTGGCGGATACGTCGAAGGCGAAAGCGGTGGCGGTAGCCGACTCCGTGAAGAACGATACGGTGGTTAAGGATACGGCGAAAGTAAGCAAATCCGTGCTTGAACAGCCTGTGGAATACACCGCTTCCGATTCGGTCACTTTCGAGGCCGGCATGGGCAATGCCAATTTGTACGGCAACAGCAAGGTGAACTATACGAATCTGGAATTGCAGGCCGACTGGATCACGATGAACATGGACAGCAGTCTGGTGCACGCCGTGGGGCGTCCGGATTCTACTGGAAAAGTCAAAAACCAACCGGTGTTCAAGCAAGGTTCCGACGAATATGAGCCGGAACTCATCAGTTATAACTTCAAGACCCGCAAGGCTTTCATCGACAATGTCTACACCAAACAGGGCGACGGATACCTGATCAGTGAGGAGTCCAAACGTGATGGTGAGGGAGTGATGTGTGTGCGTCACGGCAAGTATACCACTTGTAGCGCCAAGCATCCTCATTTCTATATGGCTTTGACCCGCGCCAAAGTGCGTCCGGGCAAGGACGTCATCTTCGGTCCTGCCTATTTAGTGGTGGAGGATGTTCCTCTGCCGTTGGCCATACCTTACGGTTTCTTCCCTTTCAGCAAGAAATATTCCTCGGGATTCATCATGCCGACGTTTGGCGACGAGATGGTCCGCGGCTTTTATTTGCGTGACGGCGGTTACTATTTTGCCATCAGCGACATGATAGACTTGAAGCTCATCGGTGAGATCTATACTAAAGGATCATGGGGATTGAATACGCAGTCCAACTATCGCAAGCGTTATCGTTTCTCCGGAAATTTCTATTTGAGCTACCAGAACACGGTCGAAGGCGATAAGAACATGCCCGACTATGCCAAGTCTACCAGTTTCAAAGTGCAGTGGACGCATCGTCAGGATGCGAAAGCCAATCCGTCCCAGAGCTTCTCTGCCAGTGTGAACTTTGCCACGTCCAATTACGAACGAAACAACCTGACGAGCATGTATAATCCGGCAAATTATACGCAAAGTACGCGAACGTCCAGTGTGGCCTATTCGAAAACGTTCGATCGTATAGGACTTACCTTATCCGGTTCTTTCAACTTGTCGCAGAGCGTGCAGGATTCTTCTTTGTCCATGACGTTGCCCAGTTTGGATATTACTTTGGCCCGTTTCTATCCTTTCAAGCGGAAAAAGGCGGCGGGTAATGATCGTTGGTACGAGAAGATCGCTTTGAGTTATACGGGTAGCCTGAGCAACAGTATCAATACGAAAGAGAATCTTCTGTTCAAGTCGAACATTATCAAAGATTGGAACAACGGTATGCGGCATAACATCCCCATCAGTGCGACGTTCAATCTGTTCAACTATATCAATATCACGCCCCAGTTTAACTTTACCGACCGTATGTATTCGCATAAGATCATGAAACATTGGGACGATAAGGGGCAACGCGAGGTGAATGATACGATATGGGGATTTCAAAACGTGTATAATTACGATATGAGCATATCGGCCACCACCAAGTTGTACGGCTTCTATACTCCTTTGATCGGCAAGAGGATTCAAACGATCCGTCACGTCTTCACTCCGACGGTGAGCTTCAACTATGCTCCCGACTTCAGTGCGTCGCGTTACGGATATTATGCCTCGTACGTGAAAACGGACGTCGACGGCAATGTGTCTACGGTGAGTTATTCTCCGTACAGTTCTTTACTGTATGGCGCTCCGGGCAGCGGAAAGACCGGAAGTATCTCGATGGACGTATCCAACAATATCGAGATGAAGGTAAGGACGAAGAACGATTCGCTGAAAAAGATCAGTCTGATTGATGAGTTGGGAGCCAATCTGAGCTATAATATGGCCGCCGAACGGCAGCCGTGGAGCAATCTTTCCATGCGCGTGCGCATTAAGACGCCGTGGAATTATACGTTCAGTATGAATGCCGTGTTTGCTACTTATGCCTACGAATTCGACGAGAATGGAAATGTGAAGGTGGGAAATCGTACGGAATGGTCTTACGGACGTTTCGGACGTTTCCAGGGAATGTCTCAACACTTCTCGTATACTTTCAACAACGATACGTTCAAGAAACTCTTCGGATGGGGAAAAGGCCGTACCAAGGCCGTGGAACAGACGAATGGCGACGATACGGAAGACAACGTGGGCGATACGAATATAGATCCCGACCGCAAGGCGTCAGAACGCACGGGAGCACAGAATGAGCCTAAACAGGCGGAGGTGGATGAAGACGGTTACTTGAAGTTCAAGTTGCCTTGGTCGTTCACGGTATCCTATGGTGTGACTATGTCGGAAAATACCGGCGCGAAGATCCGTGTGAAGAGGATGCGTTATCCCTACAAGCTTACCCACACGCTGAACTTTTCGGGGAATATCCGTATCTCGGACGGCTGGAACTTGAATTATTCTTCGGGGTATGACTTCAACTATCATAAACTGTCCATGACGACAGCCTCCGTATCCCGCGACTTGCATTGCTTCTCCATGTCGGCCAGCGTGGTGCTAAGTCCTTATACTTCATATAATTTCACCTTTTCAGCCAATGCCTCGGAATTGGCCGACGTGCTGAAATGGAAGCAACAAAGCAGTTACAGTTCAAATATTGAGTGGTATTGATGGTGTATAATGCGGCGTTCATTCGTATATAGAGAAAGAGCGGTTCGCATTATACAGAAAGCTGATGAGAAAAATGAGTTTGCATTTGCCGTCTTATGTTTCGGGGCGGGGTGCATGACAATGCCTGAGATGTATGCGCAGGACGGCGGAAGTTCGCATCCTTGTGTCGTAGCGACGCCTGCGCAGAAAGCCAAGACGCTTAAACTGATCGCAGAAAACGATGAGGCGCGTCGGGGAATGGAGGAATTGAAGAAAAAGGTGGATCCTTATGCCGACAAGGCCGAGGATTATTTGAGTTCGCGCCTTTATATGAATTGGGCCACCCGGGCCAGGAAGGTGTATGTACGAGGGGCATGGTTCAGTCATGTGGGGACGGAAACGTCGCCTGTGCCTACGGTTATGTTCAGCGGGGCGAGGTCTGGCGTTACGGACTATGTCCGTCCTTCCATAGAGGAGAGACTGCCTTATGCCGATGAGACGAAAGGCGTATGCATGAGGAACAGAAACCTATCCGGACAACCGTTGGAATGGGTGCGTCCGGAGAAGGCCGGCACGCAAATCGAGAGCGGTAATGTAGACGTGATGCGGCTGGCACGCGATGCCGCTTATCTGTGGTGGCTGACAGGGGAGGAGAAATATGGAAGGATGGCGGCCCAGGTGCTCGACACTTACTTGCAAGGCATTTATTATCGCGACGTACCTTATGACTTGAATCGCGGGCATTAGCAAACTTTGATCGGTATGACCTCGTTCGAGGTGATTCACGAAGACATTGTTCCGGTGCTCACCGAATGTTATGATTTTCTGTACGAATAGATGGGAGCCCGCTATGCCGACCGGATGCCGCTCTATGCTTCGGCACTGAAGAAAATGCCCGACGTCATCACGATGAACGGCGTACCTCACAACAACTGGGACATCATTCAGGCCCGTTTCATCTTTTCCATCGCTTTGGCGTTAGACTGTAATTCCTCTTACGAGGACGGAAAGGGACGGAAATATTATCTCGAAGTTGTGGCACGTGACAGTACGCTGCGGCAATGGGGACTGAAGACTTTGGCCGATTACGGGTTTGATGACGGGACGGGCATCTGGAGCGAAAGCCCCGGTTACAGTTGCAACGTAGTCGATGACTATGTTGATTTCGTGTCGCTGTTCGACCGTTATCTGGGTAAAGACCTGACAGCGGACATTCCCGTGATAGAGAAAGCCGTGCCCGCCACACCGCAATATTGTTTCCCCAACCGTAAAATCGTAGGATTCGGCGATACGCATCCCGGACCGTTGCGCACAGATTATTTCCTGGGTATGGTGCAAAACGCCCGGCGTCACGGCAAATGGGCACAGGAAGAAAAGTTCACGGCTATGTTACGTGCGTTTGATCCCGGTTTCGCCGGGACCCGGTCCGGTTCGAAGACCGACGGCAACTGGATGGATCTTTATTTCCAGGAAGGGGTACAACTTGATTCGACCATAGCCGGAGGACGCATAGAAACCTACGTCAGTCCTACGTTTTACGATCCGAACGTCAGTTGGCTGGTGCAGCGTAACGGTATGGATGTCCGACGCAGCCTGATGTATTCCCTGAATGTGAGTGAGGGAAACCATCAGCATGCCAACGGACTTTCGGTGGAGTTTTACGGCAAGGGCTTGACGCTCGGTCCGGATGCCGGCATCGGGAAGTCGCTCTATGCGGGGGCGGATTATGCGGAATATTACAGTCAGTTTCCCAGCCATAACACAGTGTGCGTAGACGGCATTTCGGCTTATCCCGTGATGGACAGCCACCATGCCTTTAAGCTGTTGCATGCCTATCCGCAGCCTTCCACGGCCGATCGGCGGAACTTGGATTCGGATGATTATTTCAGGGGAGTGTCTTACAGCGAGAGTTATTTTCGCGAACCGGAATCGCAGGCCGACCAAATCCGTCTATTGAGTATTATCGATGCCGCCGGCGGCGGTTATTATGTGGATGTCTTCCGAAGCCGGAAGGCGGAAGGCGGCGATCGGATGCACGATTATTTCTACCACAATCTGGGGCAGACGCTCGACGTGACAGCGGCCGACGGTTCGCCTTTGAACTTTACTCCTACGGAGGAACTGAGTTTCGCCGGTGCCCATTTGTATGCTTATTCCTATATTTACGACCAGCAAACGGTGCGGACGGATAAAGATATCCGGGCGGATTTCACCGTGCATCCCGACAGCGGAAGGGCAGACATCCGTATGACGATGTGGCAACAAGGCATGCCCGGTCGCAAGATCTTCCGTGCGCTCAGCCCCGAGACGGAGGGATTGAGTCGGGACAGAACTTATCCTTATTCCGTGTCCGGTACGCCCACGCTCACGTTTGAGGCTCGTCAGGAAGGCGAGGCCTGGACCCGTCCGTTCGTGTCCGTGTTCGAACCGTCGGTGTCCGGTGAGGGCAATCTCATTGCGAATGTGGACTTTTTCACACCCGAAAGTCTGGGAAGAGATGCTGTCGGCATACATGTCAAGCTGAAAAACGGGCAGGAAGATTGGATCCTGTCGTCCGTCGACAGTGTACGGGAAGTGCGACATGAAGCGATGTCGGTTCGGGCCGTATATAGCTGCCTGCGCAGGGAAGACGGGAAACCGGTGCGTCTTTTTATGGGACACGGTTTGCTTTTCAAAGCTGAGGGCGTGGATATTCGTACCGAACGGGAAGCCGATGTTTCTTTGCAGCGTAGGGATACGGAGTGGTATTATACGACCAGTGCTCCTTGTACCATCAGGTTTGACGGGTGTAAACGCAAGGTGGAAGCCACAGACCGGCCGCTGAAATGGTGATGCGTACGGCGGAGGAACGGAAAGATAGACCATCCCCTGTTGCAGAAGGAATCTTTTTTTGAAAGGAGGAAAAAAAAGGACGGCTATAATTCGAAGAAAAAATCTCCGCAGAATGATCTGCCGTTCTGCGGAGAAAAAAAATAATTCTGCGCCCGATGATTTTTCGTTTGGCGCAGGTGGTGGACGAGATGAAGAGAGGTTTGAGTTATCTTTCTCGTTATCAGGAGTCTATATTGTAGGGGAGGAATCAGTCTTTCCATGGAAGAAGGAAAAGAAAAATCCGAACTTTTTTATGTAATATAAGGAAGTCTGTCCGTGCGAAAACAAGTCTAAAGAATAGACTACGGA
>JAJPYK010000134.1:0-2991 GCA_021205005.1 Paraprevotella sp.
TGTCGTATCTTTGCAATACGAATGGGCACGTTTTTTCCCTTACCCTTATTAATTCTGAAAACTTATGTATATCATCGGCATTGCCGGAGGTACGGGCTCCGGAAAGACTACAGTCACACGTAAAATTATCGAGAGCCTTCCGCCTGACGAGGTAACGCTCATTCCGCAGGACTCCTATTATATCGATGCCTCGGACCGGCCTTTGGAAGAACGCAGAAAAATCAACTTCGACCATCCATTTTCCTTCGATTGGGATCTGCTCATCCGGCATGTCAAAGAACTGAAAGCTGGAAAAGCCATCGACCAGCCCACTTATTCCTATCTGGAGTGTATCAGATTGAAAGAAACCCTGCACATAGAACCACGGAAAGTCATCCTCATCGAAGGTATACTCGCTCTCTTCAATAAAGAATTACGGGATTTAATGGATCTGAAAGTTTTTGTCGATGCCGACTCGGACGAACGTCTGATACGGGTTATCGAGCGGGATATCATCGAACGGGGACGCACCGTACAAATGGTAGTCGACCGTTACAGAGCCGTACTCAAACCCATGCATTTGGAATTCATCGAACCGACCAAACAATACGCTGACCTTATCATTCCGCAAGGAGGAGAAAATGAAAAGGCCGTAGAGATCATGCAAACTTATATTCTTCACCATAAAAGTCTGGCCCAATAACCTGTTCGTTTTGACTCATGAGAAGTATAATGTCGATCAGCCTCATCGTTGCTGTCTTGGCGGGATGCCTCGTCTCTTGCGAAGAAAAAGAAGAGAAAAAAAATTCTCCTTTAGGAACTACCCAAGAGAATGACCAAGAGACAGCTTACGATCTGGACCAGATTCAGGAAGCCGGCGAGCTGATTGCAGCTACCCTATCGGGGCCCGACACTTATTATGAATACAAAGGAAAAGGATTCGGGCTGCAATTTGAAATGGCCCAGAACTTTGCCAATTCCATCGGTGCCAAGCTTCGTATGGAAACGGTACGCGACACGGCGGAACTGTTACGCAGACTGCAACAGGGGGACGTAGATCTCGTTGCATTGGAAATGCCAGAGGATCATCCCTTGGATGCAGATCTGAAATTTTCAGGAGCTTGGTCGACAGCTAAAAACAGCGACAAGGAGCAAAGATCCCAATGGGTCATCCGAAAAAATTCTCCGTTTCTGTCCGAAGCTTTGGAAGGATGGTATAAACCGGAGCTGAGAGCACTCCTGATCCGTCAGGAACAGATGCGTTTTGCACCGGGTGCCGGTATCAAGCGTCATATGCGCGCTCCCATACAAGACCGCTCCAAAGGCATTATTTCGCCTTACGACCAACATTTCATCCGACACAGCCAGGCTATCGGATGGGACTGGCGACTCATGGCGGCACAATGTTATCAAGAATCGGGGTTCGATCCGCAGGCCGCGTCTTGGGCCGGAGCAAGGGGATTGATGCAAATCATGCCGGAAACAGCCGTCCATCTCGGCTTGCCCGCCGACCAGTTGCACCATCCTGAAAAAAATGTCGAGGCCGCAGCCCGATACATCCAGGAGCTCGAACGGAAATTCAGCGACATTCAGGGACGAGCCGAACGTATCAATTTCGTATTGGCCGCTTACAACGGCGGAGTAGGTCATGTACGCGATGCCATGGCTTTGGCACGCAAGAACGGCAAAAACCCGCAGGTATGGAACGACGTAGCTCCCTATGTACTACGATTGAGCCAACCGCAATTCTATAATGACCCTGTGGTACGCTACGGCTACCTGAGAGGAGAAGAGACATACAATTATGTAAATTCCATCCAGGCGCGGTGGCAACGTTACCGCACGACGGTCCACGGAGGAATGTCGAGCGGTGCTATCCCTGCCCCTTCGCGTCGTAGTTCAAGAGGGGGATACAAGAGCAAAGTGCTCAGTGCGGAAGAGCTGGAGGCCAAATCCAAACAAGAGGAATAATGCCCCATGACAGCAGACATTCGGGAGATTTTTAATGAAATCAGACGTATACAATATTCAGAAACGGACGAGAACGACCGCTATCGGGCTCTTGACCGTCTGTTGACGCGTTGTATCAAAAGCCTGACTCAAGATTATCCGGTGGATTTTACTCACGTCGCCACACGTCTGCATTGGTTATGCAAATCGAACCGACATCCGTCCTATCCGCTCGAAGTGTTCCGCGCACGGGCTTACCGAATTCGGTTAGGCCACGAACATGCCGAAACGGATAACTATCCTTACGACCTGAAAGCGGTATGCGAAGGACTGGCTGCATTCTACCATACGGACATTCCGGACGATCTGCACAAAATCCTGCCGCATCATTGGAGAAGCATCTCGTCTGATGCCGCATCGCCCCACGCCCTACGCATCCGCCTTACCGTACATCATTGGGACAGACGCTTCATTTATGGACAGGATAACGCCCATCCGACAAAACAAGAATTAAGAGTGAGTTACATCTCGGAAAGCGATCCTACGTTTGCCGACTTGTACACCCAACTTTACGAAGGCGCACAACTCAACTTGCTATCCGTGCGTATACTCGAAACGCCAGAACCGGAACACCGGGAATATCCGTGCACACTCTATCCCGACATCCTCATACTTGATCCGGACTTCTTAGTGGACATCACGTCGATTTTCGCTTGTATGAAACCTTACGGCCATTCGCCCTACACTTATCTGCTGAACAAGTTTTTTCCATCGGTCCGGTCTGCAACCCTACAATTGGGGAATGTGGCCAACCAGTTTTTGGACGATTGCGTCAACGAAAACGGAGACGGCATGACAGAAGACAGTCTCTACCTGCGTTCCATGCAAAAGAGTTTTCGACTATCTCCCCTCACTTATTCTACCCTTCCCGGCATTGATTCCTGCTTTTTCGATCAGTGCCGAGAACAATTCCGAAATATCCGAAGAACTGTAAGCCACAGTTTCAGTGCTGCCGCTATCGACAGCCGACAGTCCGAAGTAGTATTGGATCCGTGTTTTGTT
>JAJPYK010000134.1:3001-25921 GCA_021205005.1 Paraprevotella sp.
GCGGAAAGGCCGAGGAATATCCTTACCGGCATCCGCGCGACGAACACCGGCTGCAAATGGCACTCTACAAAGAAATCTTATATTACAATCTGGGCCGGCTGCACGGACAGGTGCAGTCTTTTCTTTTTTATTCACGCTATCCGCAGTTTTACGCTATCGACGTTCCTCAGGCAGAAATCCGCCGCGTCATGGCCTTGCGTAATGCCATCCTACACCTCGAACATCGCCTGCGTAATGGGGCCTCCCGGGAGGTCATGGAAGAATTGGACGAAGCCCATCTCAACGTCAACAACCGCAAAGACCGTCTTTACATGCAGTACTTGCGTCCGCGATTGCTCGAGGTTCTGATCCCGCTCCGTCAAATGAACAATTTGGAATCGACTTATTTCCACTGTTTCCTCACGTTCATGGAACGCGAACAGTTTTTAGCCAAAGTGGGCGACAGTCGTCCCGACTCTTCACGAGGCTTCGCCGAAACATGGACCGGCGATACCTTGTCCAAACAACAGAACGGTAACATTCTCATCGACTTAAAACTACACCCCGTAACCGACGACGAAGGAACCATAACCGAACTACGGATGGAACTGCCGGACTACGGCGATGACTTCCTCCCCAACTTCCGACCGGGCGATATGGTGATGCTCTACGAACGCCACAGCGAACGTGACCTGGCGACAAACAAACAATTTTTTCGATGTACGGTAGAGGAAATGCAACCGGATTATCTGCTGTTGAAATTGGCCTATAAACAGCGCAACGTCGGCGCATTCCATCCCGACAGTCTCTACGCCGTCGAACCAGGCTACATGGATTCTACTTTCAATCAAACCTATTCGGGCCTGTTCGGACTGCTCGTCGCGCCCAAAGAACGAAAAGAACTTTTATTGGGACAACGAAAACCGGGTGTAAATCCGACCGCCGTCCTGAATCGTCACTATCTGAACGAAGAAATAGACCGTATCGTACTGAAAGCCAAACAAGCCGAAGATTATTTTCTTCTTGTCGGTCCGCCGGGAACCGGAAAAACGTCGGTGGCCTTGAAATCCATGGTGGAAGAATTCCTGTCAGACTCTCCGGAAAAGACCCTCTTGCTCATGGCTTATACCAACCGGGCCGTGGACGAGATCTGTGCCATGCTGTCCTCTCTCTCGCCTGCACCGGACTACATCCGCATCGGGCAAGAATTGAGCTGCGCACCGGAGTTCCGTTCCCGACTAATGCAGAATGCCATCGGGGACGCGACTTCACGCCGACAAATCTATGAGCGCCTGTCGCCCGTGCGTCTTTTTGCAGGTACCGTCAGCAGCCTATGCAATCAAACGGAACTGTTCAGCCTGAAACCCGTCGACATAGCGATCATCGATGAGGCATCTCAGGTGCTCGAGCCCCAACTGCTGCCCTTACTCTGTGCCACGACAGAAGCCCATAGCGGAGATTACAACCTGCGCCGTTGCGCCATCGGCAAGTTCATTCTTATCGGCGACCATAAGCAATTGCCCGCCGTAGTCGTCCAACGTCCGGAAACCTCGCACGTCACCGACCCTTTGCTGAACAGCATCGGACTGACCGACTGCCGCAACTCGCTTTTCGAACGGCTGCACGCGCTGAGCATACGACAGGAAACGGAAAATATTGTAGAGATGTTGCACAGGCAAGGACGTATGCATCCCGCCATCAGTACATTCGTCAATGAAAAATATTATCATGGGAACTTGGATCTTGTACCTTTACGGCATCAGGAAGAGGAATTGAAATTCAACGTACATCCTGAAGACAGGTGGAGCACCTTCATAGCCCGGACGAGAATGGGATTCATTTCGGTCATGCCGGAAGAAACGGAGGGAAATGAGAAAAGCAACCGAAACGAGGCCGAAACCGTAGCCCGTCTGGTAGAGACCCTGTACGAATTGTTTCGACTGAACAAAATGGACACCGACTTACCCCGGCACGTCGGCATCATCGTACCGTTCCGTGCCCAAATCGCCATGATACGCAAATCGCTTGATCGACGGCACATTCCCGGAAGCGACGCTATCACCGTCGACACGGTAGAACGTTATCAAGGCAGTCAACGAGATGTCATCATTTTCAGCACGACCGTCAGCCGTTTCTATCAGCTCGACATCTTGTCCGAACCGATTCTGATCGAAGGGCAACTCCTCGACCGCAAACTCAACGTCGCGTTGACACGTGCCCGCAAGCAGTTTTTCCTTATCGGTCAAGAACAGCTCCTCCGCCACTGTCAGGCTTATCGCGAATGGCTGGATTACTTGGATGAAAACCAGATTCTGCGCCCGCTTTCCGACAAAGAGGAATAAAGCGTGGCCGAAAATGATCCGTCATCCACGGGGAGCGTATCCCAATGGACTCAAACGCATCTCTTCTTTATTTCTTCGTCCAACCAATTTTCAGATTCAGTTTCAAATAATAGGCATGATTCTAACGTTCCAGATAACCGTATTTATCTTGCTCGGGATGTCCCTTCTCCAGACGGGTATGGGTAAAGAGGTAATCGGCAAAGATCTGACGCTCCGTCTTACGATAAGCCCGCATGCGCCCTTGCGCATCTACCATCACGAAACCGGCTACAGCCGAATCCGTACCGTTATACAACTTGGCCGGACGCATGCCTAAAGCCAACGCTAAAAGAAATTCCTTGATTTTATAGCGGTAATATAAATGCTTGCGAATGAGTTCCTCTTTAATCTTCAAGGGATTCTTATCTTCGATGATCTCCGTCAATTCTGCCACGCTTGTAATATTGTCCAAGTGCATCACACGTATCATTTCAGCCAATACGCGAGGAAAATTCAGATCGATCAGACAAAGGTTGCTTCGAAAAATTTTCTCGGCCACATCACTATATTTCAACACACCGCCCATGCTTTCGATGTACAGCATCCGCCGGGCCACTTCGCTCGGATTGTCTGGGTCGTCCGTATAATTGATTTTGTTCACGGCAGGCTGGGAAAAACGGATGCCGGTCTGCTCAAACTTCAGGTTAGCCGTACGCCCGCCGTCCAAAATAGGATTCATCGTGCAAAGACGCGAATAGATGCGGAATCCCATGGACGGAAAGGTATCGTCGTGAAAAGTGATATAGAAATCGGTACGATCGTCCGTACGGGCCTCCATATCATAAATCTTCAGTGCATCCAAAAAACCTTCCACCCCCTCCGGAGCCTCGATCTCGTCCTCCCGACATCGCCGGAGCGCATCCAAAATCAGGGCGGCCACCGTAGCAAAATCCTCACGCGGAAAACGTGCGTCCATCACCTCTCCTTTCACATGCACCTCCGAAGGTTCCACTGTATAACGGCGCGTTCCGTCATGTTCCTGACGGACGATACGGGCTATGGGAAGCGTACGTCCCGTGGGATTTCCCTCGGCATCGCCCAAGGTCAGTATTCCTTGCGCCAACAGGGCGAAGAACACATACAATTCATTCCATTCTCTACGTGTAGCAGTCAACATGTCAGTTTCTTTTTTTAATCTGTTCTCCATACTCTTTTTAAGCAAGGCAAAAGTAACAAATAATATGGGATTTTACCTAACTTTGCAGCATAAATCCGTCATCAGATGATTACGTTGAAAGAATTATACCGCATAGGCTACGGTCCGTCGAGCAGCCACACGATGGGCCCGCGCAAAGCCGCCTCCCTGTTTTTGGAACGGAATTCCCAGGCCGCACATTTTGAAGTGACGCTCTACGGCAGTTTGGCCGCTACCGGAAAAGGACACATGACCGACAAAGCCATCCTCGACGTGCTGGGCACGGCACGGACCACTTTGATATGGCAACCTAAAATCTTCCTTTCGTTTCACCCGAACGGCATGAAGTTCAAGGGATTCGACACGGAAGGAAATACGACGGAAGAATGGACCGTATTCAGCATCGGAGGAGGAGCCTTGGCAGAAGAAGGCCAACAGCCCGCGTCGCAGGAAGACATCTATCCGATGAATTCGGGCACCGAGATTCTGTCTTGGTGCTTGAGCACAGGCAAAAGCTATTGGGAATATGTGAAAGAATACGAAGATTATTCCATCTGGGAATACCTGGAGGAAGTGTGGGAGACAATGAAACAGGCCGTAAGAAACGGACTGGAACATGAGGGTGTACTGCCCGGCCCCTTGGGACTGAGGTGAAAAGCCACTTCTTATTATGTCCGAGCTGACGGGTATCAGCACTCTATGCGCGCCCGCGGACTGCTTTTTGCCTATGCTCTGGCGGTGAGCGAAGAAAACGCCGGCGGAGGCAAGATCGTCACGGCCCCCACCTGTGGTTCGTGCGGGGTGTTGCCTTCCGTCCTTTATTATTTATCTGCCTCACGCGACATCAGCGACCAGCGCATACTGCGGGCCTTGGCCACGGCAGGACTTTTCGGCAACATCTTGAAAACCAATGCTTCCATCTCCGGTGCGGAGGTAGGATGCCAAGGCGAAGTAGGAGTAGCTTGCGCCATGGCAGCCACAGCCGCAGCACAATTGTTCGGAGGCACGCCAGCCCAAATCGAATATGCAGCCGAGATGGGACTGGAACATCATTTGGGACTGACATGCGATCCCGTATGCGGATTGGTACAAATCCCGTGCATCGAGCGCAATGCCTATGCCGCAGCCCGCGCCATGGACGCCAATTCTTATGCCATGCTTACGGACGGCATGCACCAGGTTTCATTCGACAAAGTGGTGGAAGTAATGAAAAAGACCGGACACGACCTGCCTTCCTTATATAAGGAAACCGGCGAAGGTGGGCAGGCCGAGAACTACAAACGCATGTGGGAAACCTTGCACGTCCGTTAACCTTCCGGACGGCACAAGCTTTCCAACAAACCGGCGCAGGCGTCTTCCAGAATATCGATCACATTCTCGAAGCCGGAATCGCCGCCGTAATAAGGATCGGGCACATGATCGACGACTTTCAGCCGACTATAGTCGGTCATGCGCACCACCTTGTTTTCTTCTTCCAGTCCCGGGGCCAAAGCCTTGAGCCGGGTGATATTGCTATCGTCCATACCCACAATAAGATCGAAATCGAAGAAATCGTCATACCGGATCGGACGGGAAAGGTGTGTAATCCGATAGCCTCGACGCACAGCGTGGGCGCGCATTCTGGCATCGGCCTGCTCACCTTCATGATAATCGATCAGCCCGGCGGAATCTATAAGGAAGTCCTCTCCGCACCCGGCATCGGTAACGAGTTTGCGCATAATCTCTTCCGCCGCACACGAACGGCAGATATTCCCCAGACAAATAAATAAGATCCGTTTCATGACTACCTTGTTTTCTCTCTTCGCCTACTGCCAGGTATAAGTATACGAACCGCTGCCCGAACCCCAAAGCTGACTGGCAGCCACGGTTGTAATACTGCCGTATAATCCCGACTGTCCGTCATTTCCGCCGCTCGGGGCCGTCTGGGGCGCCGTGGCCGAATAACTGTATTGCACTTTAAAACTGATGTCGGCCTGCTTTCCCGAGAAACCCGCCGGAAGCCGGAACCCGATATAAGGATCGGATTTATCGTTATCATACACCACGCGGTAACTCTTCGTGAAAGTCGTATCCGTACATTTCACGCTCCATTGGTAGTCGGCTCTGTACAACAGATTGCCCAACGTGCGCTGCACAGCCGTGATCGTCACGGAATCTCCTGCATTCCATGCCGCAGGTTCTATGCGGAATCCTGCAAAAGAAGGCAAGGTACACACATGGTCGTCGTTATCACAGGCAGTCAGTCCCGTCACGACCATAGCGAAACAAGCCCACGGCATCAAATATTTCATCTTCATGACATTCCTTTTTATAATGTTTTCAATTCTCGATATAAACGTTGTACCGGCAACCCCATCACATTGAAATAAGAACCGCAAAGGGAAGACACTCCCACGTAGCCGATCCATTCTTGGATACCATAGGCCCCGGCTTTATTCCACGGACGGTAATGCACCACGTAATACTCTATTTCCTCGTCCGTCAAGTCGTCGAAAGTCACTTCGCTCACTGCGGAAAACGTTTTCTTCATTTCCGTGGTCAACAGTGTCACGCCGGTAATCACCTGATGCGTCCGTCCCGAAAGCAAACGCAACATCGCCCGGGCACCGGCCTCATCATGAGGCTTTCCCAATACCGTCCCGTCCACCCACACGATGGTGTCGGCTGTGAGGATCAATTCGTCCGGCTTCATCGAAGCCTCATAGGCTCCAGCTTTTTTACGGGAGATGTACTGCGGTATTTCTTCTCCTGCCAGACCGTCCGGATAAGATTCGTCTATACCGGGAATCACTCTTACCTCATAAGGGATGTCCAATCCGGCCAAAAGTTCTTTGCGGCGCGGCGAATTACTGGCCAACACCACGTGATATTTCTTTAAGTTCTCTAACATGATCATTCCGTGTTTACCACCCGAAGGCCTGTTCGTCCTTCAACCATTTTCCTTGTGTTTTCAGGACCTGTTCTATGACATCACGACCGCAACCGAAGCCCCCCTTCAAATGGGAAATATAGAGAGAAAGTCCTTTGATTTCAGGAGCGGCATCAGCCGGCGAGCAGGGGCATCCGCAACGCCGCATCACCTCATAGTCGGGGATGTCATCGCCCATGTACAACACTTCCTCATCCGTAAGGCCATACCGTTTCAGAAACGCCTCATAACTCGTTATCTTCACGGCACATCCCATGTAGACATCGGTCAGCCCGAGTCCTTCGTAACGCCGCCGCACGGCTTCCGTGTTTCCGCCCGTAATGACAGCCACATGCAATCCCGTTTTCACAGCCAGTTGCAAGGCATAGCCATCCTTGATATTGACCGAACGCATGGGTTCGCCGTCAGGATGAAGGAGAATGGTTTCCGCACTCAGCACGCCGTCCACATCGAAGACCAAGGCCTTTATCTTTTTCAAATCATAATTAATCATATCTCACGGTTGTTTTCAGTTTCACGATTTCCGGCCAGCTCATGTATGCTCCGGCTCATCATCTCATAAATATGCCGCACGGCAGGATGGCCGTCGAGCAGGGCGCACTGACGGTCTATCACGTTACGGTCATATCGCACGGCAGGACCGGTTTGAGCCTCCGACGGCGGAAGGCGATGGATCTTACGCGCCGTCTCGTCAATCAAAGGCCACATCACATCGAACGGTATGTCCTGCTCCTTCAACAACTCGGCCGACAAGGCATAACAATGGTTCACGAAATTACAGGCAAACACAGCCGCCAGATGCAGATAACGCCGCCGCTCCGAATCCATATACATCACCCTGCCGGACACGCTTTGCGCCAAACGCTCCGTCTGCTCACGCGCCTCCTCGCTCCCGGCCTCGATGAAACAGGGAATCTCACGGAAATCCACCGGACAAGTACGGGAAAAGGTTTGCATGGGGTAAAGCACGCCGTAACAAGATGCGTGACCGCGAAAGACATCCAGCGGCATGCTGCCGCCCGTATGCAGGCATAAGGCATGCCCCGTACGGGGAGCGATACGTACGGTGAGTTCTTCCAGCACGCTGTCCTTCACCGAGAAGATATAAACGTCGGCTCCGGACATCACGGCATCAATGTCGTCTGTGGCCGGACATTCCAGACGTTCGGCCAAAGCTCCGGCCGAGGCCATCGTCCGGCTGAACACCTGACAGGTTTCATGTCCGGCCTCTTTCAACGCAAGTCCCATTTGCGTGGCCAGATTCCCGGCTCCGATCCAAACGACTTTCATTCTTTCGGAGCGTCGAACGTATTGATATGCACTTTTTCCCAAAGCAAATGGTCTTCGCTGAAAGGCTTGCGTTCCATACCTTTATGCCCTACCGCTATGATGGAAAGTACGCGCAGAGATTCCGGAATATGCAAAAGCCCGCGCACGATATCTTCCGCCGGCTTGCCGTCGGCCATGAAACGCTCGCGTACCTGTACCCAGCATGCGCCGAGACCCAAATCTTCCGCCTGCAAAAGCAACATCGTACTGGCAACCGAAGCATCCTCGATCCAGGCATCGCTCACACCGGGATCGCCCAATACGACCACGGCGAGCGGAGCCCCTTCCACCAGTTCGGCACCGCGGGCTTTACAATGCGCCAACTGTCTCAACAGCTCTTTATCGTCCACCACGACTAACTCCCAGGAGTGGGAACCTTTGGACGAAGGCGACATCAATGCCGTACGCAATAAAGCCACCACTTCGTCCTGAGTCAATTCTTCGGCCGTAAACTTACGCATGCTGCGACGGATACGGGCCAATTCGCTAAAGTCTTTCATATTTCGAGTCCTTCGTTTTTTATGATGCAACGACGCAAAGATACATGATTTCCTCAGGATAAAGAAACAATTTCAGGGCGGATTCGGCCCTTTCCTCAAATAAATCGACGGAAGAAGATACAAAAAAGCGTAATTTTGCGTTATTTAAAAAGTATAAGCATCCGAAGAAGACGTGAAGACAAGACTTTTCAAATCCATATTCTGCCTGCTCCTGCTGATCGTAACGGCAGGACAAGCCTGGGCGCAGAACAAAGTGAAACTCTCTGGACGTGTCATCGACGACGAACAGAATCCGGTATTATTCGCCGTGGTGAGAGTAGAAGGACAAGCCGCAGGTACCACGACCGACCTCCAAGGACGCTACCAACTGGAGTTCTCCACAGCCGACACCGTCACCATCTCTTTCAGCATGATCGGATATGTCACCAAAGAAAAAAAGCTCTTCAAGCCGCACGGCGACCTGAGGCTCAACGTCACCATGCAAACCCAAAGCATCGACATGGGCGAGGTGACGGTCAAAGAAGTGCGCCGGCAAATGAATTCCACCCAGCACATCAACTCCGAAAATATGAAACGCATGCCGTCCACCACGGGAAATGCCGTGGAAGAACTGGTGGCTACACAAGCCGGAGTGAGCACGCACAACGAACTGAGTTCGCAATATAACGTGCGCGGCGGAAGTTTCGACGAAAACAGCGTCTACATCAACGGAGCGGAAGTTTACCGCCCGCTCCTCATCAGTTCCGGACAACAGGAGGGACTGAGCGTCATCAACAGCGACATGGTGGAAAGCATCGACTTTTCGGCCGGAGGATTCGAAGCGAAATACGGCGACAAGATGTCGTCCGTGCTGGACATCACCTATAAGAAACCCAAGAAATTCGAGGCTTCGGCATCGGCCAGTCTATTGGGAGCCGGTGTATACGTCGGATATGCAAAATCACACTTCAGCATGACCCACGGTGTGCGCTACAAGACGAACCAATACATGTTGGGATCGCTCGAAACCAAAGGCGAATACAACCCGCGTTTTCTCGACTATCAGACGTATCTCAACTGGTCGCCCAACAAACGCTGGAGCGTGGACTTTATCGGCCACATCTCGCAAAACAGGTATAACTTCCTGCCCGCCGACCGACAGACCAACTTCGGCACCATGCAGGACGTCAAATCGTTCCGTGTGTACTTCGACGGAAAGGAGGAAGATCTTTTCCGCACGTTCTTCGGCACGCTGAGCCTGTCGCACAACTTCACCGACCTCACCCGTCTCTCGCTCTCGGCCTCAGCCTTCGCCACCAAAGAGCAGGAAACTTACGACATACAAGGGCAATACTGGCTCGACGAAACAAACACGACGGAACAATTGGGTGTAGGCACGTACATGGAACATGCCCGAAACTACCTGAATGCCAACACAAAGAGTATGAAACTAACCTTCTCTCACAAACCCAAAGGACACGACATACAAAGCGGACTCACTTGGAAGCACGAGATCATAGAGGAGAATACGCGGGAATGGGAGATGCGCGACTCGGCCGGCTACTCCATCCCTCATACCGGTAACCGTCTCGACCTGATCTACAATCTGAAATCCGTGAACCGGATCAGCAGCGACCGCCTCGAAATGTACGGACAAGACACCTGGCGATTCACCAACGGACATGGCATATTCTCTTTCAACTACGGCGTACGCCTGAGCTACTGGAGCTGGAACAAAGAATGGTTGTTCAGTCCGCGCGTGTCGCTCGGCATAGTGCCCTCGTTCAATGAAGACTTCACTTTCCGCATCGCTACGGGCCTCTATTACCAATCGCCGTTCTACAAAGAGCTGCGCGATACCGTCACTTCGGGAGGCTCGACGCAAGTCGTACTCAACCGGAACATCAAATCGCAACGTTCCTTTCAGGTGGTACTGGCCGGCGACTATAAATTCAAACTCCTGAACCGTCCGTTCAAATTCACCACAGAAGTCTACTACAAGGCCTTGAGCAACCTTATTCCGTACAACGTAGACAATGTGAAAATCGTATATTACGGCGGCAATATAGGTTCGGGTTATACCACCGGCATCGACTTCAAACTCTTCGGCGAATTTGTGGAAGGCACGGACTCCTGGATCAGCTTCAGCCTGATGAAAGCCCAGCAGAAAGTAAACGGAAAAAGTTTTCCGCAACCCACCGACCAACGTTATAACCTGAACTTTTTCTTCAGCGACTTCTTCCCGGGCAGTACCCGATGGAAAATGACCCTGAAAGCCAGCATCGCCGACGGACTGCCTTTCGGGCCTTCCCATACGGGACTGGAACGCATGACGTTCCGTGCACCAGCCTACAAACGTGTGGACATCGGCATGAACTACCGCCTGCTGAACAACGAAGACGGCCACAACCAAAAGAAATTCGTGCGCTATCTCCGCAACGTCTGGTTGGGTGTGGACTGTTTCAACTTATTTGACATCAGTAACGTGAGTTCATATTATTGGGTAACGGACGTGACCAACCAGCAATATGCCGTGCCTAATTATCTGACCGGACGCCAGATCAATGCCCGTATTCTCATAGAACTGTAAACGGAAAGGTTATAGGCGTCGATGCATCTCTCCCTCCCCCAAAAAATTATCTGACCGTTGGGATGCACCTCGCTTTAAAACCCTAAGCGGAGATCCCGTTTTTTTTCTGCGGAGAAAAATTTTCCAATCTGCGGCAAACGAAAAATAATTCTGCGCCGATTGATTTCCGTCTTGTTTGAGAGGAAAAGAGAATGTTTCGTTTATTTTACATACGGATCCCTTACAAGGACTTTTTGCTGATCCGTCGGTGCAGCCCCCAATGAAACAGGCAGAAGACCGCCACGTCGATCACGACGATCCACGTATCCGCTACGCCGCATCGGGCCAGCACACCGTTCATCACACAAAAGAAGAAAAACAAACCGAGGATAACGGCCCAGGCCTGATGCATGGAGAATCCTGCCGCCATCACCATGTGGTGAATATGACTTTTGTCGGCTTCGAACACAGGTTTTCCTCTATAAAGACGACACAAAGCCACCCGGATCACATCGAACGTGGGCACGATCATCAGCGTGTAAGACACCATCAGCGCGTTGTTGCGGTCGGGCAAAGCCGCCGGATTGTCCATCGCGTACTTAATCGACAAGTAGGCCAGCGCATAGCCCAAAAACAGACTTCCGGAATCGCCCATAAAGGTCTTCGTGCCCTTTTCGGCCTTTCCCCACATGTTGAAACAGAAAAAAGCCACCAGGGTACCTGACAGCCCGGCTGCGCCCACGGCATACACCAACGTACAATCAATCTGCAAATAAAGTATGACATAAGCCGTGAGGATGCAGAAGCACAGTCCCGAAGCCAACCCGTCGATTCCGTCGATCAGATTGATGGAGTTGACAATCAACAGAATGACGAAGACCGTAAAAGGATAACTGAACCACATGGGCAGTTCGTACAACCCGAACAGGCCGTAAAAATTATTGATGTGCAACCAACAGAAAGGCATAAGCAACGCGGCCACCAGTTGCACCATGAATTTATGCTTGGCCTTCATCCCTATCAGATCGTCGACCGTACCGATAATGTAAATCAGGAATGCGCCCACGGCCATCAGTACCGAAGAGACCTTCAACGTCAGAACGCCCTGCAATCCCTTGGCAGACACCCACAAGACCACAGCCAGACTCACCAGCATGGCCGGCATGAACAACACGCCTCCCAGGCGAGGAACGGCGTCGTGATGCACCTTGCGTCCTCCGGGCAAGTCGTAAAACCCTCTCATCCGGCAAAATCTCAATAAGACGGGCATGGACAGAAACGTCACCCCCAATCCTACTACGGCAGACAATATCACATAGTATAAGTCTTCATTCATTCCACGTATATTTTATAGGGAAACGTGAATAGGCGTATTTTATTGTGAAAACAGGAAAAAATTGAGCCGCATTCAGACGCATACAGTCGGCGGAAAAGAGAAAAAGGCAATTCATCAATGGCTTACGAAAAAACCAATTATCACATTCTCGATCTCCGTTTTTTTATTCGGTTATGGCATAAACAAACTAAAATGACTATCTTTACCCCGTTTTTCAGGCATTTTCTTCTGAATCACAAGTTCTTGGGAACCGTGAGTAAAGACCGGAAGCAGAAGGAACATGCGGATGAAGCACAGCAGAACGTCAAACGCAGGCGCATTCGTTCAACTTAAATTAAAGTAAAACCATGAAGACCAGACATATTCTATTTTTATTTGCTTTCACGGCAAATCTGACTTGCGGAGCACAAGAAACGGCATCGGTGATTGCCAACGGCATCCCTTGGTTCGACAACCGTAGACACATCGTCAACGCACATGGCGCCTGCCTCATTGAAGACAACGGAAAGTATTATCTTTTCGGCGAATGGAAGTCTGACACCACCAACTCCTTTCCCGGCTTTTCGTGCTACTCATCGACCAATCTTGCAGACTGGAAGTTTGAGCGCATCGTATTGCCCCGACAAAAGAGCGGCCTTATGGGACCGAATCGCGTAGGCGAAAGGGTTAAGGTCATGAAATGTCCGAAAACCGGAGAGTATGTGATGTTCATGCACTCCGACGACCTGAAATATCAAGATCCCTATACGGTTTATGCCACTTGCAAGACCATCAACGGCGAATATCAGTTGCAAGGCCCGGTGACCTATCAAGGCAAAGCGATCAGGAAATGGGATATCGGCGCGTTTCAAGATGACGACGGAAAGGGGTATCTTCTGATCCACCACGGCCCGATCTACCGACTGAGCGACGACTATCACTCCGTGGATGCACAGGTGGCCAATGTACCCAATAGCGGTGAGTCGCCCGCAATGTTTAAGAAAGACGGACTATACTACATGCTTTACTCCGACCTGACGAGCTGGGAAAAGAATGACAACTTCTACTTCACCGCTCCCAAGATAGAGGGACCGTGGACAAAACGCGGCTTATTTTGTCCTGAAGGAACGCTGACTTATAACTCGCAGTCGACTTTCGTACTGCCCGTAAAACGGGACAACGATACCTTGTACATGTACATGGGCGATCGCTGGTCGTATCCCCACCAAGCGTCGGCAGCCACTTATGTATGGCTACCTATGCAGGTTGATGGAGAGAAAGTGTCCATCCCTGAATATAAACAGTTTTGGGATATAAACACTTCGCAGACCGTTGATCTTCTGAAGACTTGCAAGCCGCTTCCCCATACGGCCATAAAGGCAGAAGCCGCATGGGGCAATAGGACCGACCGGATGGACTCTTCCGTTAAAGGAAGCTACATCCGTGTGTCTTTTGACGACTGTCGCATGGCAATCAAAGGAGTGTCCACACCTCACAGTTGCTATGCCAAAGTAAGCGTGACCAATGCCAGGAAGGACACCGTATATACCTCTTTTGTAGACTTTTACAGCAAGTATGACAACGAAGCTGTGCGCTTGATCACCCCGAAACTGAAACGCGGCAATTATACGTTGATCATAGAAAACACCGGAGACCGCCCCAACTGGACAGATAAAACCAACCGTTTGTACGGCAGTGACGGCAGCCATGTGACCGTAACCGGCATATACCCGATGAACTAAGGGCTTGCCGAGGCTTAAATATATAAAAAGGAACACATACCGAAAACATATGAGAAAGACATTATGGGTTGTGATGATATTCGTTCCTATGACTGTGACCCATGCACAGTTTACCGTCAAGAATGGCAAAACGACATCATTGAAATATGACAGAGACGAAGCTTCCGTGGTAAAGTCTGCTGCGGAATTGTTTGAAAAAGACTTCAATAACGTCTTTTCCGAACGACTTTCCGACAAAAAGGGAAAGGCACATATCATAGTGGGGACCCTTGGAAGCCATCTCATCGAAGGAAAATACAAAAAGGCTGCGATCGCTCTTAAAGGAAAGGCACAGGCCTTTCTTATTAAGGTAATGCCGGACAATACCCTACTCGTGGCCGGAAGCGATGCCCATGGCACGGCTTACGGCCTCATGGAACTGTCGCGCATGATCGGCGTGTCGCCGTGGGAATGGTGGGCTGACGTCGTTCCGGAGAAGAAATCAGAGTTTACCCTCTCCAATAACTTCACCCTCATGCAGTCGCCTTCGGTAGAATATCGCGGGATATTCATCAATGATGAGGATTGGGGACTCAACCCATGGAGTTCACAAACTTATGAAAAGACATCGTTGAAAGGAGAGATCGGTCCCGAGACCAACGCCCGCATCTTCGAACTGTTGCTCCGTCTGAAAGCCAATACTTATTGGCCGGCCATGCACGAATGCACCGTCCCGTTCTTCCTGACCAAAGGTAACAGGGAGATGGCGGCTAAGTATGGTATCTACATGGGAGGCTCGCATTGTGAACCGATGGCTTGCAGTACTGCCGGAGAGTGGCCGCGCAGAGGCAAGGGTGAATATGATTATGTGAACAACAGCTCTAACGTAAAGCAATTCTGGGAGTCCCGCGTACAAGAAGTGGCACATCAAGACATTTTCTATACCATAGGCATGCGCGGCGTGCATGACGGCGCGATGAACGGTGCAAAAACCGTAGAAGAACAAAAGAAAGTGCTTGCACGTGTGTTTAAAGATCAACGGGACATACTGGCAAAGTATGTCAATGAGGACGTGACGCAAGTTCCGCAGGTGTTCATACCGTATAAGGAAGTGCAGGACGTCTATAATGCCGGGCTGGAAGTTCTCGACGATGTTACGCTGATGTGGTGCGATGACAACTATGGATATATCCGACACTTTCCCACGAGTGAGGAACGCGCCCGCAAGGGAGGTAACGGCGTATATTATCACGTATCTTACTGGGGGCGTCCGCATGACTATTTATGGCTCGGAACGTTCAGTCCGTACCTCTTATATCAGCAGATGAAGACCGCTTACGAACGCGGCATACAAAAGTTATGGATACTCAACGTGGGTGACATCAAGCCCGCAGAGTATCAGATCGAGCTGTTTTTGGATATGGCATGGAACATCGAAAAGGTGGAAAAAGAAGGTGTGACGGGACACATAAACGGTTCTCTCACCCGCGAGTTCGGCCAAGAGATCGGTCAGAAATTATGTCCGATCATGCAAGAATACTATCGCTTGGCTTATATACACAAACCGGAATTCATGGGCAACACCCGTGTCGAAGAGAGTAACCGGGAAAAATATGGCACCGTGAACGACCTGCCATGGAGTGTGGAGACCATTGACAAGCGACTTGAAGACTATAAACAGCTATCAAATAAAGTAGAAGAAATATGGAAGACGATCCCGACAGACAGAAGCAACGCTTATTTCCAGTTGGTGAAATACCCCGTTCAGGCATCCGACCAGATGAACCGCAAGTTACTTTATGCTCAACTCGCACGGCACGGAGCACCTTGTTGGGATAAGAGCGATGCCGCATTCGACAGCATTGTCACACTGACAAGGACATACAATGCCGGCATTGACAACCGGGGTAAATGGGACAAGATAATGGATTACCGTCCTCGTAACCTTATCGTATTCAACAGAGTACGACGCGACACGTTACGAACTCCCCTGCCCCAAACGGATGATGTGCTGTTCAAACGAAACGCCACAGACTGCGATGAGGGTAACGTAATACCCTGCGAAGGGCTGGGTTATGAGGGCAAAGCAGCTTTATTGGAAACCGGAAAGAGTATCTCTTTCTCATTCGACGGTGACCTCTCCGAAGCTTATGTCAATCTGTGCTTTGTTCCTACCCATCCGCTAACCGGAGACCAACTGCGTGTCGAAGTGACCTTTGACAGAGGCGTGCCTTTCACCATAGACTATGCCACGAAAGGCAGAAGCGAGCAATGGAAGCTCAACACACTGTGGAACAGAGCTGTCAACACTACCAGATTCACCTTAAATGGCCGAAAAAGCCACATAATTACGCTAAAAGCCATAGATGAAGGAATCATTCTTGACCAAATAATAGTAAGCAAAGGCAGAATAATAAGATAGACGGCTAAAGATGAAGAGTAAAAAACAAAATAGGAAATAAAAATACTACGAAGAAAACTGAACTTATGATGATATTAAAAATATTCAGAGACATCGCACTTACTGTCATCGGCATATCCATGACGTCCTATGCAGATGCACAAGTACGGATACAACTGTCCGCAGAAACCGGAGGAATCAGTCAAATACGCATTGACGAAGATGCCAAACACATGGATTGGATAATGAAAACAGACGGCAGTCAGTATCCATGGATCACGAAAAACTATGCATGGGGATTAGGGTATACCACCTTAGTCAGAGAACACGACAGCCAAAAGGTCTCTTGGAACAAGCCTGAAAGCATCAGTGCAGACAGCAGTAAAGTCACTTATCGCCTGAGAGACGTAAGCTTGACGGTCACCAGAACACCGGACAAGGGGGATATAGTGGAGCGTTATGTGTTTAAGAACAACGGCGACAGCACGGTGTCTTTGTATGAAACCGGCATTTATACTCCCTTTAACGATAACTATCCGAGTGCCGTAGAATTTATAAACGGACGTACTGACGTGCATATATGGAACGGTGGCAGCGGTGCATACATCAATGCGCTGCGCATGGGAGGTTTCGGTCCACACCTCGGAGTGGTGGTCACAGAAGGGGCGATCACTCATTATGAAGTCTGGGAACGGGGGCTAAGCAAGGCTTATTCGCAAACTCGCGGTCTGTTCGCAATGAACATCCCGGACGTTACTTTACGTCCCGGACAAAGTTATACGCTGACCTGGCATGTCTTTTCGCATAATGGCAACGAAGACTTCAAGCGCAAAATGCTGGCCTTGGGAGGGGGTTTGATAGAGAGTAACAAATACGTGTATGACCTTGGAGAAACCGCACGGATCGTGTTATACAACGGAAAATTACTGAAACGATGCTCGGCCACGCTCAACGGAATCCCCGTAAAGGTTAACCGTGAAGACAGCAAATACATCGTATCTATCCCGTTGACACAGGAAGGAGAAGCCCGTTTCGATTTTCACTACGATGGAAACAAAAGCACACATGCCCTATGCTTGGTGATCAGCAATGCAGATGAAAGACTGAAAGCACGTGCCGAATTCATCAGGACACGCCAACAGATGAACGACCGAACAGATCCCCGATATGGCGCATATATGGTGTTCGACAACGAAGGGGACAGTATTTATCCCAACAATACACCGAACTGCAACCCGGTGGATCGGGACGAGGGTGCCGAACGCACAGGCATGGGACTGTTTCGTGCCCGTTTATATCTGAATACCAAGGATGAAAAAATACGTGAGTCCCTTCTCAAATACGTGAAATTCGTACGTGAAAAACTCCAGACTTCAGACTATGTAACCTACTCCAGCGTAGACCACAAAGGCCGCAACCGCGGCTACAACTACATGTGGGCGGCCGCCTTGTTCTTTCATGCCTACAAGATTACAGGAGACAAACAATATGCCCTTGACGGCTATCATACTGTCGAATCGTTTTACAAACAGTTCGGCTACGGCTTCTACAGTATAGAAATACCGGCTATCCTCGGGCTTGACGTGCTCAAGGATGCCGGACTGAAAAGGGAATATCATCGTTTGCGGAAAGATATGGAAACGATCGGTGAACTTATGGTGAGCAATGGCCTCAACTATCCCAAACATGAAGTAAACTTTGAACAGAGCATTGTCGCCCCGGCTGTGTACTTCCTTGAACAGTTATACATGATCACCGGTGAACAAAAATATCTTGATGAGGTAAAGAAACAGATGCCGGTAATGGAAGCATTCAACGGGTTCCAACCGAGCTTCCACCTCAACGACATTGCCATCCGCCATTGGGATGACTACTGGTTCGGTAAAAGTGAAATGTTCGGAGATACATTCCCGCATTATTGGAGCACTATCACCGCGGCTGCATTCCATCTTTATGCCCAAATAAGCGGTGACTCCTTATATCAGAAACGGGCGGAAAACATTGTAAGGAACAACCTTTGTTTGTTCACAAAAGATGGTCACGGCTCATGCGCCTATGTCTATCCCTACAAGGTAAACGGTGTGAAAGGCCAATTCTATGACGGATATGCCAATGACCAGGATTGGGCGCTGTATTATTATCTGATCGTAAACAATAAATAACATGTACTCCTTTCGTTCAACGGCGGATCCGCCTTTACCATAGGCAGAAAAAACGAATCTCAAAGACTTTATACACGTATTTGAGACTCATAAAAAACCAATTGCTATACAAACCGTACTTCCGGCAGGCTTTCACGTCTTCGGTCGTGATCAACAAACGATGTTTCAGATTCTTGGAACTCAGACCGCCGGTGCGCATCGTAACCATATCCTTCTGTATATAAGAATAAGAAATCTTGTACTTATAAAAGAACCTCACCATCAAATCATAATCAGAAGCAATACGGTATGACAAATCATATCCTCCGTAACGGGCGTAGCATTCACGACGGACATAAAACGACGGATGAGCCGGCATAAATCCGAAACGCAACATCTTCGGCGTGAAAATCCGAGAAGAATAATAACGCACGCATTTTCCCAAATTATCCGGATTCACAAAGTGGATGTCTCCGAAAACGGCATCCACTTCTTTACGTCCGAACTCTTCCGCAATCGTGGCCAAGACGTCATCCGAGGTGTAGAAGTCGTCTGAATTCAATATCCCCACTACATCGCCCGTGGCCAAACGGATGCCCTTATTCATGGCATCATAAAGTCCCTTGTCGGGTTCTGACACCAACACATTCACTACCTTGGCATATCTCGCCAGCAATTCGAGCGAACCGTCCGTACTGCCTCCGTCGATCACAATATACTCAACTTCTCCGTCAAAAACTTGTGCTGCCACGCTTTCCACCGTACTCCGGATCGTAGCTACACTGTTATAGGTCGTCGTTACTATCGAAAACTTCATTTTTATGATATTCCACACAAAATTAAGAAGTTTCCATAGAACGTCCAAACAGATTCCACAGACAATTCAAACAAAACGAAATATAGATTTGGCCACAAAAAGAAAAACGCTTAATTTAGTAACTTGAATCAACATCAAAACTCGGAGAGTACCTCTCGATGCGTAATGCCTCATCGGTGATTCCGATCGTTGGCATGATACTCAAACGTAAACGAGCTTCCTCTTCTGCCATAGGATTCACGAAATTTATGAAGTATACCGTAGCAATTCCCGCATATAAAAGCGATTTTCTGAAAGAATGTATTGAAAGCATTTTAAACCAAACCTTTCAAGATTTTGAGTTGATCATCGTCGATGACGCTTCGCCTCAGCCGATTCGGGAAATCGTAGCCGCATTTGATGATCCGCGTATTTCGTACTACCGTAATGCGACGAATTCCGGTTCCATCGATGTCGTGGACAATTGGAACCGATGCCTCTCGTTAGCCAAAGGAGAATACTTTTGTTTGATGGGAGACGACGACATCATGGACAAGGAATATCTGTCCGAGATGGACAGACTAAGTCGGCAATATCCGGAAATCGATGTTTTTCACGGCCGTACGATGGAGATCAATGAGCATTCGCAGATCACGAAGATTTACCAGGCCTGGCCGACGCGTCAAAGTGTATATGACCTGATCTGGCATAGAATAGCCCGCCTCAGGGTGACTTTCATTTCGGACTTTACATTCAAAACCCAAATTCTGAAACAGGACGGAGGATTCTATAAACTACCTTTAGCCTGGGGTTCCGATGACATCTCGGTCTATCAGGCAGCCTCGTCACACGGCATAGCCGCCACTAACAAGGTGGTTTTTTATTATAGAAGGCACAGCACAAGCATTACTTCATCCGGTTCTACCGAAATCAAACTTCAGGCGATTCTGAAAGAGGAACAATGGTTGAAGAACTTCGTCGCGTCTCATCATCCTTCGGACGAGACGGATAAGGTGTTATGCCGAATGATAAGTTCGTCCTTGCAGCCCCACATCAATTATAGAAAATCCTTAGAGATCTGTCAGGCTTGGCGCAAAAGGAAATATGTATCAATACTCCGTCTCTTGGGAAAAGGGAAGCGATACGGTATCGGCTTCAAGACCATAGCCAGAGGAATACTAATGGCATGGGGCAACTGAGCCCGAAATGTAGGTTTTCATCGTATTCAGCCTCGTTTCATAACAAAATCGTTCTTTCACAAAACGGATGCCTTCTTCCATTTCTTCCCGACTCAGCGGATGCTCATACAAATCCAAACAAGTCTTTATCACCGAGTCCAGATCATCGATATTCACCCGTACTCCCATCGGGCCTGCCGCATCTTTCAGCCCCCCCCTTCCGCTGTGTATCAGGCAGCAACCGGCTGTAAGTGCCTCAATAGCTGCTATGCCGAAACCTTCATAGGCAGAAAGCATAAAATAAAATTGGGATTCCAACATCAGTTGGACCTTCAGTTCTTCCGAAATGGCCCCCAAATAGACAGCCGAACCGTCATCCAAGCCTAAACGATGAATCAACTCCTCCATATACTTGCTGCCCTCTCCCGGCGAACCGGCCAATATAAAACGACTTTGCGGATGACGTTCGTGAATCTCCTTAAAGACCATCATGGCTTTATCAATGCCTTTCCGAAATACATTATCTATATTCTGCATCCATGCCACCAACAGATATTGCCCTCTCTTTTTAGAAATACTTCCCGTATATAAGAAACGGGAAAAATCCACCACATGATAACAAAGTGTACAGTTGGGAGGCAACTTACCTCCGTATAAACAAGACACGTTATAGCTATCCATAGAAGATACAATAAACGACCGATCCGACAGCCTATTGCAGAGCCTGAAAAAGAGAGCTTGAATACGCCTTTGGACCGGAGTGGCGAAAGAAGGCTCCAAGTAATCTATGCCTCCCGTGAAGTATACTTTATTTCCGAACAACTTCGCCCATAAAGCGGCAAAGAAACCGTATCGGTAGAAATAAATAAAAGCAATGGAATAACGCCAAAAAGCCATAAAATCCCAACACGACTTACTTAAACGCACTGCATACCCTAAGTCCCTCAGGATTTGAATGTCATTTCTATAATAACTTTGAATGGAAAACATCTTTTTTGTTCTCACACTCGAATAGAATAATACCGTCTTCTTTTTATTTGCTTTTATCATAGAACAAATTCGCTAACATTCCTTTTACTGCCTTATATTCATACGAAGCCAAGAAACATTGCCGGGGCACGGGATTATAACCGGTCATAAAGTCCATAGAGTTAATGACCTGAATAAACTCTGAGGCATCCTTACAGACCTTACCGTATAAATCGACATTACAATAACCCTCAAAAGCTTCCGGCGTACCGATGACCGTCTTCCCGTACATCAAAGCTTCCGCTATTTTCACTTTCATTCCTGCCCCCTTAAAGATCGGAGCTATCACAAAGTCGGCTTTCTCATAATATTCACTCACCCCGTCCACAGTACCGACGATTTTAAAATTCCCCTGTTCGAGGTATTTCTCCGTCTCAAACCCCTTACCGACTATTTCATATGTAACCTCCGGAGTATAGGGAGCCACATGCTTAGCAAACCATTCTACTGCATGTTTATTAGCATAAAAGTTACTTCCTACAAACAAACCTCTCAACGGCTTTCTCCTTTCCTGACTTCGCATTTCGTGTGTACCCGTATATTCATCCCGCAATACAATGGGAATCACGGCGTCCGCGTCTCTGTCATAAATCCGTTTCAATTCATTCCGCTCACGTTCATTCAACACGATGATCTTATCTGCATATTTAGCCACATTCCGCTCGCTTCGCCAAGTCACCCACAAAGTTAAAAGTAATTGAAGATGACAACCTGTTTTCAATTGGGAGGAAATGAAATTATATTCTATATTATTGCACAGCACACAGATCTTCAGTCCCGGACAATACTTTCTCAGTTCCTTTGCCAATTCTCCGAAATTGGAGCTGGCAAGGAAAACCCAATCGTAGGACTCGCTCTTTACTCTCGAAATCACACTGCGGGTCACGCTTTGATCCATACCGTTAAGGTAGCCTCCCATAGTATTCTTCAGATTTCTCCAACGTGACATCTCCAAAGGAAAGGTACACAAATCCACCTCCTTGAAAATTTCCTGCAATATGGACAATACCGTCTCATTAAATTTACCCCCGCCAAAGTTTCCCGAGGTTTTGAAATTCACATATAGGCATTTGCTCAACTCCATAGATCGAGACTTTATTTATCAAATAAGTTTTTATACCGGTTAAACGTCCCCCTCCGTTGTGCCTCATCCTCATAATTAAACAACAGAATATTATCATAACGATAGAACACCGTATTATATTTCAGTCCAAAACGTAGTACAGAATATGCGAACAGACATCCTAACGTTACGTAACGAAGCTTTTTCAAAGCCACACTCTTTATGATCACGGACCATATATACACATAACAGAACATATACAGCAAAGATATACGCTCAATAAAAATACTGAAAGGCCAAAACAAATTAATCCAAAGCAAGTATACAAGGAAACTATTCACAAAGATTCTTCCTCGGTCCTTAGATTCTTCCAAAGAAAACCAAAAAGCAAAAATCAATAAAGACGTGATCAGTCTTTCTATACTTCCGATAGAAACTCCGGCCTCGTGCGTAATAGATGAATTCGTATATATAT